>JAIRLQ010000576.1 GCA_031259345.1 Treponema sp. | reverse complement strand
CGGACAACGCCTTCCACCGCCAGGCAGTATTCGTTATGCAACGATGAAGCCAGGGCCGAAAGCCCGGAAGGCGCGTCGGCATCCACAACCACCTGGGTTATACCGTAGCGATCCCGCAGGTTAATAAAAGAAATTCCGCCGTGATCACGTTTACGGTGAACCCAGCCGTTAAGTGTTACTTTTTTCCCCGCATCGGCTTTACGAAGCGCTCCGCAGTTGATTGTCCGCTTGTTTGTTTCCATATTAATGAATAATAATATGCGCTTGGATTGTGGACAAGGGGGATCAAATTTCCAGCGTATACCGGGTCATTGCGGGCGTAAAGCCCTGGCGGACAAGCACCCGGGAAAATCCTTCGGCGCCGGCGGGAAGATCCAGATACACTCTGGCCGTTTTTTCGTCCCGGTATTTTTGCAAAAAACGGGTCAACAAAGTTTCGCCCAGGCCCAAGCCCCGATATTCAGCTTTTATTTCAAGGGCGGAAATATATAGATTTTTATCTTTTATCCGACCGGAAATATAGCCCGCGAATTCGCCGCCCACGGTTTCGATTGCCAGCGCAAAATCTTCCCCGGCATGGCCGGACAATTCCTGCCCATCCTCCACCCTGCCGCTTTCCTCTGCGCAAAACCGGTGAAGCGCCAGGGCCTGTGAACTATCATCACTGCGGAATTCCCTTATGCGAAAATCTTCAAAAACAAGATCTTCCGTTTCCTCGGGCTCGCCCCCTATTTTTTCAAGACCCCACTCTTCCCTAAGGGCATTGTACCAGCGGAAAATTTTCCGCTTCATTTCGCGGTCTTTAAAACCAAACCAAAGCTTTTCCGTTTCCGGGTACTCGCTTAGCACATCTTTAAAGGCCCTAAAAACACCCCGCCCCCTGTCAAGGGCTTCGGTAAGCCTGTCCCGTATCAGGGGATTTTTAAGGCCCGCGGCAAATTTTTCCATCAGCCTAAAACCGTCGGAAGAATCCCATTTGGGCAGATCGAGACAGCGGCCATTTTCTTTAAGAATACTGCGGTCAAAATCTATCCCTCCCGCAACTTCACCGCTCAGGCTGTCAAGATAAAATTCCCCTTCCTGGTCTTCCATGCAAAAAAGAATTTCGTCAATAAGGGCGTTTGTTAATTCAAATTGCATGGCTGTTTCCTGACAATTCCGTTATATTACCCCCAAAAGGATAAGTATTATTCTAATGAAAATTAAATTGATGCCAATCCCCAAAAGAAGCAATAGCAGCGAAATCCCGTTCATGATTCCGGCCTTTAGGGAATAACGCTTTGCAAGAATTACCGGATCTCCGGGGAAAGCGCCGTACATTGCGTAAGGATCCGCGGGTTCGCCGGGAAAGGCGTTATCATCGTTTAATGCGCCGAATACAAACCATTTATCGCCGTCAATTTTTTCGCCTGCCGGAATGATGAGGGGGAAGTCCCGTTCGTAAAAGGCCGATGGCAGGGTTTCGTATTGCCGTGAACCATAGCGGCCTCCCCCGGGAAGAGTCCCTTCTGGTTCGCCGGATGCAAGGTAATCCAGGGGAAGCCGGGACAGGTCCCGATAGGCCTCAAAAAAACGCGCCCGCCAGGAAAAGCGGCGGCACAAAACAACAAAAAGAATTCCCGGCGGAACCAGGGGTAAAAGGGGAATAAAAAGAGCGGTAAAGGCGCTTATCACCGTTTCCCTGAAAGCAGGCCTTGTAATGTAAAAAGCCGCTATCATCAATTGGGAAAAGGCCCCAAGGATAAGAGCGTAGGGGGTAACAAAATTTTGATAATTTTTTGCCTGCCTGCCCCCCCGGATAACCCTTGCGGTCAACAATCTTTCGGGGCCTTCGTAAAAAATAACCAAAAGCGGTTTTTCCGCTGTAGAAACAAACATGCACCTGTTGGCCCTTAAAACCAGAGCGCCCCCTACATACACTCTGGCTTCGCCGGTTAAGGCCGAAAGGCGGCTAAAATGAATTCGCTCCGGAACTTCTTCTTCCGGGTCAAAAGACGCGGGAAATTCTTCTTCCGCAATGTTGGGGAGCATGTACGCCCTTGAACCTTCAAGATCCACCGGAATGGTAAGTTCTTCACTGCGTATCCAGAGTATACGCCCGCCGGTTATGGATTCGAAGCTGCCCGAAAAACGGTATTCTCCGGCAAACTGCCCGGGAGAAATTTTCCGGCTTGTTTCGTAATCCAGAATAGGCCTTAGCCTTAGCTCGTTAAAGCGCTTTCTAAAATGATACCAGCTATGCCGGGAAAAAAATAATCCCGCCGCCGGAACCAGCCCATACCAGAGAATCGCAAGAGCGGCAATTACTAGTAAATCCGTCCGTCCCAGTGTATTATCCCTCCTTATGGAAGAAAGAATCGTCAAATGCCTTAGCGTTGGGGATATCCGGACAAATTGCTGGATCTATTCCCTGGCGCCTAAAGAGCCGGCCGGGCACGGCGCGGAGTGCGTTGTAATTGATCCCGGCGGCGAAGCTTCGTATATTATAGCTGTTTTAAAAGAATTAAACCTCTGGCCAAGATGGCTGCTTCTGACCCACGGTCATTTTGACCATATTTTGGCTTTGCCGGAATTGGCTGCCGCCTTTGCCGGGGCAACGCCCCGCCCGGCCATCGCCATTCACCGTGAAGACGCCGAATATCTGGGGCCTGCTTCTTTCGCTGTTCACCACAGCAGCATGATTTCGGTAGGTTACCGGGAAGCCCAAATAAAAAGCCTTTGGAAAGATATGCCCCCTGCGGACAAACTGCTTTCTGACGGCGATGTTTTGGGCCCCTTGAAGACGCTGCACCTCCCCGGCCACACAAAAGGCAGCGCCGGTTTTTACGATGAAGAAGCCGGCATACTTTTTAGCGGGGATACCCTTTTCCGCTCCGGCATAGGCCGCACCGATCTAATCGGGGGCTCTTTTACGGAAATACAGCAAAGCCTTAAACGGCTGTTTGCCATGGATAAATCAATCTGTGTTTGTCCCGGCCACGGGCCCGCCACTACCATTGGCGAAGAAGCGGGCCATACCGGTTATTTTTAAGGCGCCTTTAATACATTAGCCAGCGGAAGACGTACTTTCGTACCAGGCCCTGTGACAAGTCTCTATGAGACCTATTATGCGAAATAAAATCCTGTTACAAAGCGCCCACCACGGATAGTGGGCGTACTACCGCATTAGACATTGGACTTGTTCAATAACCCGGTTGGTTTTAAACAACTATACACGCTACTCCACTTTGAATTTTGATACTTCCTTGACCAGCACATCAATGTTTCCTTTGTTTTCTCCGCTGATGTTGTTTACGCGATCCATCGACACATTGATCTGGTCTGCTCCGGCAGCCATTTCGTTCATTCCGTTGGTTATCTCCTGAGTCGCCAGTTCCAGATTTTTGCTTTCCTGTATTACCTGGCGGCTCCCTTCAAGCATTTCCTGTGAACCGTCCTTCACCATTTGGGTTGCCTCGTTCAACCCGCTGATAGCTTCCAATATCTGCTTGCTCCCCGCGCTTTGTTCCTCCATGGCATTACGGATATTTTCTTCCTGGTCGGACACGGTTTTAACTCCATCGTCTATGGCCCCAAACTTTTCGAGTACATTGTCAGTGGATTTGGTTATCTTATCGATAGAATCTTTAATCTTTTTAAGGACGACAGAAATAGTTTTTGACTGCTCGCCGGAATTCTCGGCCAGCTTGCGTATTTCGTCAGCCACAACAGCGAAGCCTTTTCCCGCTTCTCCGGCATGGGCCGCTTCAATGGCAGCGTTCATTGA
>JAIRLQ010000501.1 GCA_031259345.1 Treponema sp. | reverse complement strand
CAGAGTAACTCTACCTCGAGGTTTAGTACCTCTGCCTCGAGGTTTAGTAGCTCTGCCTCGAGGTTTAGTAGCTCTGCCTCGAGGTTTAGTACCTCTGCCTCGAGGTTTAGTACCTCTGCCTCGAGGTTTAGTAGTTCAACCTCGAGGTTTAGTGGCTCAACCTCGAGGTTTAGTAGCTCAACCTCGAGGTTTAGTAGCTCAACCTCGAGGTTTAGTAGTTCAACCTCGAGGTTTAGTAACCCTGCCGTATGGCAGAGGTATTCAACCTCGAGGTTTAGTACATTCCGTACCTATTGGAACGGCATCGCTGTTGTTTTTGTCCCCGCTGCCGCCGCTTTTTACCTGCCGTTTGCCCGGGCGTTGCAACCTAACCTAAAATGATGTGTCTTAGAGGTATGGATGATTTTCGGGCAATGCAAAATGTCCCCACTCCCCTTCCCTTCCAAACCCCAGGCGAAGAAATTGCCAATTCAATTTTGCACGGTCTTGGAATTCTTCTTGCGACAGCGGGTCTGGTGCTGATGGTTTTAAGGACCAATGGATACCTTGGGGCAATTAAAAGCGGCCCGCTGGCGATTAGCTGTTATGTGGTTTTTTCCGCTACCATGATTTCCATGTTCCTGGCTTCTACGCTGTACCACGCCATTCAGCATGAGGGGGCAAAGAGGGTCTTTCAGGTACTGGACCACTCGGCGGTTTATCTTTTGATTGCGGGTACCTACACGCCTATCAGCCTTTTGGGTCTTAGGGGAAGCTGGGGCTGGGCCTACTTTGGGGTTGAGTGGGGGCTTACTGTCGCCGGGGTTGTCTTGTATGCGCTTAACGTTAAATTCCTTCGCAGGGCGGAGCTTTGGGTCTATATACTTATGGGCTGGGCCATCGCCATCGGCCTTCCGCGGCTGTACCGGGCTATCCCTTTTAAAAGTTTTGTCCTTATTCTTGCCGGAGGCGTTACCTATACCTTGGGAACCTTCTGGTACCGCCGCCGCCACCGCCGGGTTACCCATGTAATCTGGCATGTGCATGTGGTCGGCGGCGCCGTCTGCCACTGGCTGGCTTTGTGGTTTATGAGTTAGTGTCTGTCCATACTGTGTCCACAGTATAGACAGACTCGGGGTAATGCCTCATTGCCCCTTCCCTGTTTCGTGTATATACTTTTTATATGTCCACAGTAGATGATAAAAAAGTTATTTATTCCATGTACCGGGTCTCGAAAAAACACGGGGTCCGTCAGGTGTTGAAAGACATCAGCATCTCATATTTTTATGGCGCAAAAATCGGCGTTATAGGCCTTAACGGTTCGGGGAAGTCAAGCCTGTTAAAAATACTTGCCGGGGCGGACCAGGAATTCGTGGGCGAGACTTCCATAAGTCCCGGCTACACCCTTGGGCTCTTGGAACAGGAGCCTTATCTAAAGCCGGGTAAAACTGTCAAAGAAATAGTGGGCGAAGGCGTACAGGACTTGCTTGACCTTTTGGCGGAATTCGACACGGTAAGCGAAGCTTTTGGCGATCCCGGCGCGGACTACGACAAATTGGGGGCGAAGCAGGCGGAGCTTCAGGAAAAGATCGAAGCCGCCGACGGCTGGAATCTGGACAGCCGTCTGGAACTTGCTATGGACGCCCTGCGCTGCCCTCCCGGGGATCAAATCGTAGACAATCTTTCCGGAGGCGAAAAACGGCGGGTCGCGCTTTGCCGGCTTCTTTTAAAAAAACCCGACATCCTGCTTTTGGATGAGCCGACCAATCACCTGGATGCCGAGACCGTAGCATGGCTGGAAAGGCATCTCCGTGATTATTCAGGCACCGTTATCGCCGTAACCCACGACCGCTACTTTTTGGACAATGTGGCAGGCTGGATACTGGAGCTTGACCGGGGCGAAGGCATTCCCTGGAAGGGCAATTATACGGGCTGGCTGGAACAGAAAGAACAGCGCCTTGCGCTGGAGGAAAAAGGCGAAAGCGAACGCCGCAAAACGCTGCAGCGCGAACTTGAGTGGATACACATGAACCCCAAGGGCCGGCATGCCAAAAGCAAGGCGCGCATCACGGCCTACGAAAAACTTTTTCAGGATAACGAGCGGGAAAAGCTCAGGGAAAACAAAATCACCATTCCCGCCGGCCCCCATTTGGGCCAGCTTGTCATTGAAGCCAAAGGGCTTTCCAAGGCATACGGCGATAAACTCCTTTTTGAAAACCTCGACTTCACAGTGCCCCCCGGCGCCTGCGTGGGCATAATCGGCCCTAACGGCGCGGGTAAAACAACCCTGTTTAAAATTATCGCCGGCACGGAAAAAGCCGGCAACGGAAGCATACGCCTGGGGGACTCTGTCCGCCTGGCCTGGGCCGACCAAATGCGTGAAAACCTTGACGACAACAAAACCGTTTGGGAACAGCTTTCCGGCGGCCAGGATATCATCAAGCTGGGCGGAACCAAAGAAGTAAATTCCCGGGCCTATTGCGCGTGGTATAACTTTTCCGGGCAGGATCAGCAGAAGAAAGTTGGCGTTCTTTCGGGAGGCGAACGGAACCGCCTTAACCTGGCGCTCATGCTTAAAGAAGGCGCTAATGTCCTGCTTCTTGATGAGCCAACCAACGACCTTGACGTTAACACCTTAAGGGCGCTGGAAGACGCGATTGATACCTTTGCCGGGGTAAGCCTGGTGATAAGCCACGACCGCTGGTTTCTTGATCGCGTCGCAACCCACATTCTGGCTTTTGAAGACGGTGAAGTAATCTGGTATGACGGCAACTGGTCGGAATACGCCGAATGGAGACAGGCCCGGCTGGGGGCTGCCGCGGGAACTCCCCACCGCTATATTTACAGGAAACTGGAGCGTTAGAAGAATGAAAATCCTGAAAAACGAGAGCAACATTTTTATAATTCAGGTTCAGGGCAACATGGATCTTTTTAGTTCCAACCTGCTAAAAGAACAAGTTATGAAAATGATAGAACAAAAAATCGAACGCTTTATTATTGACTTAAAAGAAACCGTTACCATTAACTCCGCCGGAATCGGCGCGCTCATCAATATTTCTTCTACAGCCCAAAAATTAAACTTTCACTTTATTTTAGTCAATGTAAATGATGAAATAAGGGAAGCCCTGGAAATCAACAAACTCTCGGCCTATATTCCCATAGCCGCCACATTAAAAGAAGCCGTAAAGCTTGTTGAAAGTTAAACCTGGCCGGAAAGAAATATCGCGTCCTTGTCGGTAAAGGGCTTGCCGTAAATATACTCAAACAAAAAACGCAGATCCTCCGGCTCCATGTCAAGAAAACGGCAGCCAAAATAGCCCTGGGAATTATCCTTGTAACGCCGGACTATCCGCGCATTGGCGTTGACAGTGCGGCGGGGGGCAATAAGCTTTACCGAAAGTTCGCTGTCGGGAAGCAAAGTATGGGAAAAAGAAGAATTGGGATAGGCAAAAAGCAGCCCCGAAGCGCTGATGTCCACAACCTTGCCGTCAAAAGTTTCTTTTTTAATCTTGCCGTGTTCAAAATAACCGTTCATCTTTAAAGAGAACGCAAGGATTTTTGCGAACTGATGCAAGGTATCAATTGTGGTGAAATCGAAGGGCCGCTTCCCTTCCGTGTTAATCCAAACATGTATGTAACCTATAACATATTCCTGAAAAAGAATAGGAATCCAGGCGTCCGAAAAAATGCCGGAATCAAATTTATTTTTTACAAACCGGGCACAGGCATCGTTTACAAACTGCAAATCCACGCCGGTGCTTTCCAGGTAACGTTTAAAAATATCTTCCGTAATCAGGCGCTTTTTGGGGTACGGATCCATTTGGGGAAAGCCCGCAAGGGTTACCGGAAGATAAAAAGTTTTCCCTGTTTCGGCGATTATCCGCTCTTCGGTGGAATCGGGTTTTACATCCTTAAAAATCACCAGCTTGTAACCCGAAGCGTACCCTTTGATCCAGGTTGCCATTTGATCAATAAGGCCGCTCAGGTTTCGGGGGTCGAGGTTTTGGACAAACTCCCCAAGAGTACCGCTCTCGTATTCCGGCACCTTAGGATAGCTAAGAGAAAAACGATCCCCCAAAAAGGTAAATTGTACCTGCAAATCCTGCGGGGTCTGAACCCGGGAAAAAGAACGATCCAGGTTTTTATAAAGGAACTCCGGCGCGGGAGCGATGATATGTTCATCCTTAAAAGACGACACCTCTACGGAAAAAAGTATCACCTGCCCCCGATAGTCAAACATCAGGTCTATTTTCTTGCGAATTTTAAGGCCCTCTATGGCCCTGTCCGCTTTAAAAAAGATCTGGCCTTTTGTGGGTTTTTCCACAAGAAGCACATACTCGCTGCGGTTTTTTAAATACATAATGGGGATCTGCTCATCGTAGAGAACTTTGAGGAGAAAATCTTTTTCGATCCGTTTTATCGGCGTTGCCATACTATTAACACGTCCTTGAATCTAAGGAAGCTGTTCCAAAAACTGAAGGCGAACCGGAGGTTCGATGGAACAGCCCCCCCTTAATAAAACCGTTCATAGGGAGAAAAATCATACCGGTAAGCTTCGCGCTGGGCTGATAAATCCCTGGGCTCTTCCAGCAAAAGGTCGTCAATATACCATGCGCCTTCTTCCGCCACCGCCGCGCTTTCCGCCGGGGCAGTTACAACCGGGGCGGTTACAGCCGGGGCGCCTTCTTCCACAGCCGCTTCCTCCAAAACTTCCTCCTCGGGCTCCGCTTCCCTCTGGCGAAGGTAAAGCTCCCCCGTAATACTCAGTTCCCGGCCAATAAAGCGTATTAAAAAAGAGACGCTTCCATCATCCTCGATTTTTCCCCCGCCGATGCGGAACTTTACCCCGCCAACCGCGTCCAGCGCTTCCATGCTTGATTCTACTAAAGCGCTGTCCGTCCGGGCAAGGACGGCGGCGTCCACGCTGCCCTGTACCAGATTCCTAAGGAATTCCCTTGCAAGAAGCCAGGCTTCCTGCGGCGCCTGGCCTCTTCCCAATTCCCCGATAATCATATCCCTTGGATACCGGGGGGTTTCGCCCCGCTGGGGCCGGCGTATGTCCTGTGGGACGGCCCCTGTTGTTACAAGCTGCGGGGTTTCCACGGTTGTTTCCCCCCCGGCGGTCTCTGGCGCGGCGGCTTCTGTGTAAGGGCTTTCGTCCGCTCCGTTCCCGTTCTGGGGGAAAAGGCCGGTTTGTGATAAAAAAAGCGCGGCAAACAAGAAACCAAAGAAAACGTAAACCTTTTTCATGTTCCTTAGTATATCATACTATGGTGGTATCATTAATGCAATCTACCGCAATGTAAGTACATTTATTCGCTAATACAAACAGGACGCCCGGGCGCTGCCCCGGCTGGGTGCTAGATGGACGAAGCTCCTTACGCGCTTCGCGCCATTTGTTGTTTTACATTTTCGCCTTAGGGTTACGTTTTCGGCGTATAACATTTTCGTGGTCGTCGTTTCGCCATCTTGGGGCTGTCCGAAAAGTTTGAAAAACTTGTTCGGACAGCTTCCTTAGTGCGGTATTTGCGAAAGTTTCGGAGAAACGAGAGCAAATACAAGGGATGTCCAG
>JAIRLQ010000497.1 GCA_031259345.1 Treponema sp. | reverse complement strand
CTCTTTGACGGTAAGGGAATACAAATCCCTTGAGAGGATGGCGGCGCTTTTTTTTCCGCCGGCGCCGTCTTTTCCTTTATGGAACAGCGCATTGCGGGATAAAACAATGTTTTCTTTTTCCGAACCTGCTTCATAGTTAAAAACATACCAGTTATCGTTTTCAAGTATCCTGTTTTTTAACAGTTCCTCTTCGGTTTTGCGGGAAATGCGGGTTCTGCTGTTCAAAGGTATAAAAAGCCGCCCCCCTGCGGAAACGGAATCCGGCAGGGATAAAAGGGTTTCCAATGCGTCAAGGCTTTCGTTCCCAAGCCTTTCTTTTTCCAAAAGGACTTCTTCGTTTATTACAATAAATTTTACGACTATCGCTTTATCTATTACGCGCTGCTGAAGCAGGGGAACAAAAAGTTCCCCAACGGTAGAAATTGCCAGGGCGGCAAGGGTAAGCACAACAAGGCCGCGGTACGGTTTAAGATACGAAACAATACGGCCAAAAATCCGTGAGTCGTAGTCTTTTACGACTTCTTCGGTTTCAAAAAAATCAGCCACGAGCTACCCCGCCTGTTTCGCCTGTTTCGCCTTCGCCCAGGCGCTGAAGGGCCGCGGTATGGGCGAAAAATCCGCCGCTTTTTAAAAGTTTTTCAGGCGTGCCGGACTCGGTTACTCTGCCCGAATCCAGAACAAAAACGGTATCACAGCGGCTTAGTGTGGATACCCGGTGGCTCACAATAATTATCGTAAGGTTCCCGGCACTGTTTTTAAGGGACATAAGGCTGTCAAGAATACGGCGCTCTGTTTCCGCATCTACCGCCGAAAACGAATCGTCCAGTACAAGGATCTCCCTTTCAACAGCCAAGGAACGCGCCATGGCTGTCCTCTGCTTCTGGCCACCGGAAAGGGTCAAGCCCCGTTCCCCTATAAGGGTATCCCAGCCGCCGGAAAATTCCGCCAGGTCTTTTTCGATTGCGGAAACCGAAGCGGCATTTTTTAGTTTTTCGTCCAAAGGATTTTCAAGGCCGTAAGCTATATTGTTTTTAAGGGAGTCGGAAAAAAGATAGGAATCCTGGGGGGTAACGCCGTAAAGTTTCCGCAGTTCTTCAAGGTTCCAGGATGCCGCTTCCAAGCCCTTGATAAAAACGGTTCCCGCAGGGGCTTCAATCATTCGTATCATAGCCTTAATTAATGTAGATTTACCGGACCCTGTGCGCCCTATTATTCCCGTAACGGATCCTGCCTTTATGGAAAGGCTTATGTCCCGCAGGACTTCGCTTCCATTGGGGTATGTAAAGCTTAAATTTTTTATTTCTATAAGAGGCAGGGAAGGATCCAAAGACGCCGCGCCCGCAGAGAGGGGGCTAACTATGGCCGGAAGGGTACGCATAATCCTGTTTATCCGCCCCAGTGATACAGCGCCCCGCTGTATCATATTTACCATAAAACCCGCCCCCATAAGGGGCCAGATGAGCATGCGCAGATAACTAAACATGGCGACAAGGCCCCCCGGCGTCATATTCCCCTGAATTACCTGTATGCCCCCCGCCAAAAGCACAATCAAAATCGTAAGCCCCGAAAGGAAGCTGATAAAAGGAAAGAAAAATCCAAAGAGTTTTACCAAAAGCATGTTCGCGTCCCGGTAATCGTCGTTGGTATCGGCAAATTTTTCTATGAACCACCACTCTTTTACAAAAGATTTAATTACCCGTATTCCGGCAAATGTCTCCTGAACCATGTTGCTCATGGCGGAATAACATTCCTGAACCCGCTGGAACCTTTTGCCCACAAGGCTGCCAAACCTGAGTATTATGATTGTAATAACCGGCAGGGGAAGCACCGCAAAAGCGGCGGTTTTAGCGTCTTGTACAAAGATAATAACCAGTATTGCCGCCGCCATAACCGTTCCGTCTATCAGAACCACAAGGCCCATTCCTATAGACTCGCGCACGGTGTTTACGTCGCTGGTTGCCCTGGCCATTAAATCGCCGATTTTATTCTGCTGATAAAAATCGTAAGACAGAGAAAGCAAATGTTCAAAAAGGTTTTTCCGCATTTCAGTTTCTATGCGCCGGGAAGAACCATGGATAAAATAGCGCCAGAGAAAACGGCCAAGGGAAACGGTCGTCATAAGGCCTACCATGGCAGCGGCGGAAACTACTACTCGCTGTAGGGAAAAATTGCCTTCGGAAATTACATCCACCGCCTGCCGCATAAACTGGGGAATAATAACCTGGGCGGCGTCAACCGTAAGAAGGCAGGTAAAGCCCAAAATATACTGCCATTTATACCTGGATAAATATGGCAATAATGTTTTAAATTCCCAAAGCGAGGATTTATCCATTTGTCAGTTTTTTTAAATTGGCTTCTTCCTGTTTTTTAACATCTACTTCCAGTCTGGCAGCCCAAATATCCAGCTTTTTCTTTACCATATCCGCTTCGGCGCTTTCGCCCAATATCAGGTGAAGCCGCTTTAAGGCGGAAAGGAAATTTATTCCTATTTTAAAATCGTCGATGCGGTTTGTGGAAAGCTCGTATTTTTCGCGGTATCTGTCCGCGGCCTGCATGAGCAATTTTTTTACCAAAAGGATATGCCGCACCGAAGGCTCGTAAGCCGGGGAGCGGGGGTCCGTATTGGCGGCCGCCTTTTTAAGATCCAGGATATTTTTAATGGCCGCGGCGCAGCGGCCTTCCAGTTCTACAAAAGCCCATTTCCACTTGGTATTGTCCCCATAGGCGTTTTTCAAAAGCTCCAGGGCAAGGCCAAGCCGCCGCGCCAGAAGATAGCGGCGTCCCGCGTCAAGGGAAGAAATCTCTTTAAGCCGTTCTTCATATTCAGAATAGGGGGCGTCCACCAAATTGCTCACCACTTCTTCAAGATAAATAACCGCTTTGTAAAGTGACTTTCTGCCGTCATTCAGGGCTTCTTCGTTACGGAGCTTTAGCATGGATTGGGAAACCCCGGAAAGGATAATGTAATTGGAAGCCAGGTTTATCATTTCGTCAACCATGGCAAGGCGCTTCCATGCCGCTCCATCGGTTCCTTTTTTAAGTACCTGGAGCACCATCGCTTCCCGTTTAAGGTATGAGGCGATAGATTCTTTATAGACTTTGATTTTTTCTGAATACTGAAAGCGATCTTCGCTACGTATCTTCGCCATTTATTTTCTCCGTCCGTATTGTGCCAGCAATTCATCCGCATGGGCAAGTGCCGCGGCCCCTTCACTGCCCGCAAGCATACGGGCTATTTCCTGCCGCCTGTCTTCGCTGTCCAAAGCGCTTAACTCCGTAACTGTTCTGCCCGTGGGCAGAACTTTTTTTTCTACCTTAAGATGATTATCCGCTCTGACGGCAATGCTTGCAAGATGGGTAACGCAAAAGATCTGCTTTTGCCTGCCGATCCGGGACAGGTATTCCCCAACGGAAAGGGCAACTTCGCCGCCTATGCCGGTATCAATTTCGTCAAACACCAGGGTTTCCGGGGACGCCCCGGCGTCTTCCGAATCCGCCTGGGAAAGCACTGTCTTGATGGCAAGCATTACCCGTGAAAGCTCACCCCCGGAAGCGATACGCGCCAACTCCTTAAGGGGCTCCCCCGTATTGGCCGAAATAAGAAATTCCACATCGTCGGCGCCCCAAGGGCCGCAGAGCAGGCTGGGTTTTTCGCTTCCGCCGCCCGAAGTCTGGTTCTTTGCGTTTTTGGGAGCCACCTGGACTTCAAAGCGCGCATTGGGCATCCCCAGTTGTTTTAAGATAGTTGTAATATCCGCACCCAGGCGGCGGGCTCCTTCCGTGCGTCCGGCGCTTAAGGCAGCCGCCCGGGACGCAAGATCCCTTTCCAGGGCGGCGATTTCGGCCTTTAATAAATCCCGGTTTTCCGCCGCCCCGGAAAGGGCTTCGATCTCCGCTTCCGCTTCCGCCTTCCACAAAAGAATATCCTCTTCGGGCGCGCTTCCCTCCCTTGGGTTTGCGGGAACATATTTTTTCTTTAATTTAAGCAGAAAAGCCAGACGTTCCCCGGCTTCTTCCAAACGCTGGGGATCAAAGCTAAGGCTGTCGCGGTACGAGCGGAATTCGGCGGAAATATCCTCGGCTTCGTAATAAAGATCTTCCATGCGTTTAAGAAGGGGAAGGAGCTTTCCGTCTATGGCCGCGGCATTATCCATAGCAGACCTGCAATGCCGGGCCAAACTTAAAAGTGTGGTTTCCCCGTCAAAAAGAAAATCCGCCGCGGATGCCGTATCCAGGCTTAGTTTTTCAAAATCCGAAAGCCGCTGGGTTTCGGCTTCAAGTTCCCGAATCTCCCCGGCTTTTGGGGCGGCTTTGGAAATTTCTTCCACCCCGTAGCTCAATATCTCAAGCCGGCTATCCCTGTCCCGGTCCGATGAAAGGGACGATTCCAGGGCTTTTCTTTTTTCCGCCAATGCCAGAAAAGCCCTGTTAAAGGCAAGGGCTTCATCTTCCAGACCCGCAAAACGATCGAGGTAAACCCGGTGAATTTCTTTTTTTAACAGGGTTTCATGGGTGTGCTGGCCGTGGAGATCAAAAAGAAAGGCCATAAATTCGGCAAGATCCGCCCTGGTAAGCTGGGCGTTTTGTATATAAATGGATGACCTGCCCGAAGCCTTTACGGTACGCCGCACTATAATCAGGCCGTCTTCCATTTCTATGTCCCTGGATAAAAGCCAGTCCAAAGCTTCCCTGTTTTGCGG
>JAIRLQ010000478.1 GCA_031259345.1 Treponema sp. | reverse complement strand
AACCGTTATTTTTCCGGCCAGGTTGACATTATTATGAACCGGAACGGTATTGTAGATAAATATATCGGCGATGCCATAATGGCCTTCTGGGGCGCGCCGGTGCAGCATGACGATGATGTCATGCAGTCGGTACTTTCGGGGCTGGACATGATCGACGCGCTTAAAAGCTTTAACGCTCAGCAGAAAAAACTTGGCAAGCCTGAATTCCAGATTGGCATTGGAATAAATTATGGGCTGGTAACAGTGGGCAATATAGGAAGCGAACGCAAAATGGATTATACCGTCATAGGCGACGAAGTAAATCTTGCGTCACGCATGGAAGGACTTACCAAAACCTACAAGTCTCCATTGTTAATTACCGAATCAATTTACAATCAAATACAGCGTCCGTCTTCGCCCAATCTGAAAGGCGGCCCCGCTCTCCCCTGCCGTCTTTTGGACAAGGTGGCGGTAAAAGGTAAAGAAGAGAGCGTGCGCATCTTCACTGTTAAACGTAGTTTAAATGATGCGGAAGAAAAAGCCTGGGTTTATCATAACCAGGGTATGGAGCTTTACTTTAAACAGGATTTTACAGGCGCCGCTAAACGCTTCACCGAAGTCTTAAGCCTCTTACCCAACGATTTCAACGCGGGAAACAAACTGGAACTCTGTAAACAATACTCCCTTAACCCGCCGGGGCCGCTCTGGAACGGCGTAGAGATAATGCACACTAAATAGAGTCTGTCCACAAAGCCGGTTGCTTTGCGGACAGACACTAAATCAACCAACCCCGCCTGCGACTAAAACCCAAAACGCGCCGCTTATTGCTGATTAAGGAGCAGTTGCCTCACCGCATCTATCTGCTGTCGCAGCTCCGCGTTGGTCTGAGCCAATGCCGTGTTTTGGGTCTGCAGGTCTGCCGCAAGCTCACGGCTCTCTACAATCTCTTTTTCGGCGGTATCCGCCCGGGCCTGGGCGTTGTCCAGTTCCGCCGTCCGGGCCCGCAGTTGCTGTATTTCGCCGTCCCGCTGGTTTAAAGCCTGTTGTTGATTGGCATTGGCGCTTCTAAGCTCCGAAATGACATTCTGAAAATCCGTAATCATCTGCTGCTGCTCCGACCCTTGAGCATTAAATACGGCAATTAATTTTTCCTGATCCGCCGTCTTTTGTTCAAGGACGGATATTTGTTCCATTAGCGCCGCCACATCCTCCGGCGCAGGCACATCCTCCGGCTCAGCAGGCGTCTCGCCTGTACGTTCGGCAGCATCTTTTTGCTTTTTCGCCTGGGCAACGGCTTCTTTTAGGGAAGCAAGCGCCTCCAGATGGGTCCGCCGTCTTGTATCCAGTGAACGCATGCTTTGAACCAAAGATGAACCAAGAAAACTCTCCATGGAAGCAAGGATAGACCCCGCATTATCAAACCGCTCTGCCGAGATTTCTTTGTAGGCGGCGGCATATAAACCTCCAAGCTGGGCTTCCGCGGCGTTGGCCCGTTCCTGCTCCGTAGAAAGAGCCCGCAATTCTTCCATTGCCGCGGTCAGGTTTTGCTGGCTCCTCTCGATTTGTGAAGAAAGTTCCACCGCCCTTGCTTCCGCCTGGGCCCTAAGCTCGGCTTCCCTAAGCCGGGCATCTTCAAGGATCTTTGTCCGCTCAGCCTGAAGGTTTGCAAGGGTGTTATGGTATTCTTCCTGAATATCCTTTAGCTGTTGGGCCCGGAGGCGCTGTTCCTCGGTTAAAGTACCCACCGATGCTTCCAGTTCCCTGGATTCCCTTGATGCGTCGGATAAAGCGGAAAGTATGCTGTTAATTTCGTTTTCTTTTTCCGAAAGCCGCTTTTGTGTTTCTTCGTGGATTTCCTGAATCAGCTTCCGCTCCGTAAGCCCCAGGGTAGTCGTTCCCTGGCGTATACCGGCTTCATCCTGACCGTGAAAAAAGAGAAGAAGGAAGAAGCCGCCTGAAAGGAGGATAATGGCGGCGATATTAACCAGAAGGGGAAAAAGAACGCCCTTCTTTTTGGCTTCGGCTTTAAGATCTCCCGGGGCAGGAACTATTCCCTTCTCAACAGTAAGGGAATTAATCTGATTCAGTATCTCCCGCTGTTCGTCTACAGAAAAGCCGGAAGAAGTATCAAATACGATTTCGTTTTCCATCGCCCTTCTCCATTGTTATTTTAATTCAACGCTTTCCGCTTCTTTATTGGCAAGCCTTATGCCGCCCGCTTTAAGCCCCCGAACATTGAAATCCTGGGCTTTAAATGTTTCTTTAAGAACTTTTAGGCGGGGCTTTGGCTTATAATTAACGATAAAGCTGAATTTTTGCCTGGTGTCTACACAAAGTACCTGCGAGCCTTTGGGCACAAGGGAATACTCCTTGTTCATAATCCACCCTTCTATCACACAGCGTTTAATGCAGGGGAAGCCGTCTTTTTCTTCTTTATAGATAAGGGTAAAAACTATGCCGGAAAGAACTTCTTTATCCGCCGCGCCAATCCACCATGCCCCCGGACCGACAAATATTTTTTCGGGTAAATCAAAAACTGTCCAGGTTCCGTCTTTTCTGATTACAAGAATGCGATCAAGCGGCGAAACTTCCGCCACTGTCTCCCCCGGGACGCCGGTTCCCAGATAACCTTTTTCGCTGTCATATTTAACAATAACTTTTTCTTTACTTACAACTTCTTTTATATCAATTTTTTCAAATTTGCCGACTTTTGTCCTTCGCGCCCCATGTCCCAGATCTTCACTAGCTTTTATTTTGGCAATAATGCCGTCAAGGAATGATACCGCGTAAGAGACAATATTTTTAAGGTGGCTGTTAATCTCTTTAATCCGGGCAAGCATTTCTTCCATTTCTTTTCTTGCCTTGTTGATATCGTACAAAGAGATCCGCCTGATGGGAATTCTAAGAAGGTGTTCCACATCTTCCGAACTGACCCCCCTGGGGCCTACTTCTTTGGCAAAAGGCTTAAAGCCCATGATGACAGCCTTCTCTACAGCTTCGGCTGTTTTCATTTTTTCGATTGCTTTATAAATCCGCTCTTCGACAAAAATTCTTTCCAGGGTGCGGATATGTATTTTGTCCTGCAGCTCTTTCTTTTCAAGTTCCAGCTCTTTGGTAAGAATTTTAACAAGTTGTTTGGCATGATGCTTGATTACTTCCGTTACGGTCATTATTGAGGGAAGGCCGTCTTTTATAACCAAAAGGTTCACCGAAATTGACTGCTCACATTCGGTAAAAGCAAAAAGGGCGTCTATGGTTTCCTGGGCATAAACACCCCGGGCCAGCTTGATTTCGATTTCCACATCTTCGGTGGTAAAGTCGTTAATGGAAAATATTTTAAGGCGCCCGGCTTTGGCGGCGCTTTCTACGCTTGCCATAAGGCTTTCGGTGGTAGAACCAAAAGGCAGTTCCCGGATTACAATGCGCTTGGGGTCGGAAGTGTCAAGCCTGGCGCGAACCAAAACCTTGCCGTTGCCGTCCCGGTAATCCGACACATCCACAAGGCCGCCTGTAATAAAGTCCGGATAAAGCACAAACTTTTTTCCCGCCAGGCAGGCCTTAACTGCCTCCATTACCTCCACCGCATTATGGGGCAGAATCTTTGTAGACATGCCGACCGCAATGCCTTCAGCGCCCAGAATGAGGACCGCAGGGATTTTTGCCGGATACAGCACAGGCTCCTTATTACGGCCATCGTAAGAATCGACATAAGGGGTGATTTTTGGATTATAAAAGACTTCTTTGGCAAGAGGGGTAATCCGGCACTCAATGTACCGCGGAGCGGCCGCTCCATCACCCGTTATAACATTTCCAAAGTTTCCCTGGCGTTCAATAAAAAAGCCCTTGTTTGCCAGCACTACAAGAGCCGGAGCAATGGATTGATCGCCGTGGGGGTGGTATTTCATACAATCCCCCACCACATTTGCCACTTTATTGAACTTGCCCTCGTTGGCCCCTTTGTCCAGTTCAAAAAGAGTATGGAGGATGCGCCGTTGTACGGGTTTAAGACCGTCTTCAAGGTCCGGAATAGCCCTGTCCTTAATTACATAGCTTGCGTATTCCAGGAAATTTTTATCGAACAAATTTTTGATGTATGCCATTTATGCTAAAAAATTTATAACAAAGCGCGGGAATATGCAAGCCTTAGGGGGCTGTCCGGAAAGTCGGTTACTTCCCGTCCAGCCCCTCTTAATTTGATTCAACAAAATACCGGTGTACAAGCTGCATGGCGCTGCCAATTATGGCGCCATCCATGGAAAGCTCGCTGATTCTAAGGCGTATATTTTGCAGTGAGGGCGTAAGGCACTGTTTTTGAAGCTCCTTCTCCAAGTCGGGCATGACAAAGGGATAAAGATCAAAAAAACCTCCGCCCAAAACAATTTCCGAAGGGTTAAAAAGATTTATATAATCCGCAAGAACAGTGCCCAACATTTGTATGGTTTCGCCCATGCCCTCAACGGCTACCTTGTCGCCGCCCTGAACGGCGCTGGCGATGTCTTCGTAAGAAATTTCCCCGGTGAGCTCGTACTTTTCTTTAAGCTGGGAATAACCCCGGAATTCTTTTAAACGGTTTATAAGCGCCATTCGCATTTCGGGCAGCGTAATATAAACCTCGATGCAGTTGTAGCTTCCGCAGGTACAGATTCTATCATCCCGCAACACGGTTTTTACATGGCCAAGCTCGCCGGCAAAACCGTTGGAACCCCTAAAAATCGTATTTCCGATAATCGTACCCACGGCTATGCTGTGCCCAAAACTGACAAAAGAAAGATCCTCCGTAACTTCGCTTTTACCAAAGTATTTTTCGGCAAGGGCCATACAGCGGGCGCTGGTATCTACCACAGCGGGAATGCCAAAACGTTTTTGCAGAAGCCGCGATGCCTCAAGGTTATTGTAACCCCGGATATTCGGACAAAACACAATGGTTTGTGAATAATAGTCTACCAGCCCGGTAATCCCCATGCCTATTCCCAATACCCGGTTTACGCCGTATTTTTTGATTAGCGCGTCAATATGAACCTGCAGCAAATCAAAATTCATTATCGTAGAAGGCGACTCCCTAAAGACAAAAACATGAATTTCCTTTTCCACAAGGCGGCCCGAAAAATCAACAACCCCGATTTTGGTTGAATAAGTGCCAATATCGACGCCTATGATGTAACCATAACCGGGGTTTATCTCAAGCAGGAGGGGCTTACGTCCCTTGTCGGCGCTGGCCGCGTCGGTCTCTATAACAACGCCGTCTTTTATTAAAGAGGTAATAATCCTTGCGATAGTCAAGCCTGAAAAACCGGTAATTTTCGAAAGCGTCTTTCGGGTAATCTGCTGCCGTGTATAGATAAGGCTGAGTATCTGCTTTGTAGTTCCGTTGTAGTCTAAAATATTTTTCACGGGAGCAATCTAACGTAAAACATCTCATCGTCATAATCAAGGCAGACGTATTCGGCGCCGATAAGGGCCGCGGCTTTTCGGGCCTCTTCCTTTCTTATTTTGGCAATCTCCTCCATGGGCAGCGCTGCGGAACCTATATTGCCGTTTGTGGCAGTAGCGGTAAAAACTTTGTGCCCTGCCCTGGCGTACTTTGCCAGGGTTCCGCCTGGCATGCTTTCTACATCATCCGGGTGAGCCCCGATTGCCAGTATGTTCAAAACATCCCCCTTATGTTGAAACCAGGTTTCACAGAAACCCGCGCAAATGCCGCATTAAAGAAGCTGTCCCCGGAGTAAAAAGTCCGTGGACAGCCAGGCTCCTTTCATTTTTAACGGCTGTTGTTCAGAAACCGGAAGTTCCGGACAACTTTGTTAACCCAGAATGAGATCGATCACATACATCTCCAGTTTTTCAAGGTTCCTTTCTTTAACACATTGCTCCTGAAATTTATAATCGAATTTCTTAACTTTTTCAAGAAGCTTAAGGAATATGGCTTTGCTGTTTATTATATGGCGGTAACAGTCCTCGGCAGGCTGTGTACGCATAGCCTTTACATCAAGGCCCACACATTCTCCCTTGTCGCCAAAATTATTTTCATAAAGCACCTTTACCTGGTCAAAAGCACTGCGCAGGTTTTCTACCCCAAAAGTTTTATCCTGGTCGTAGCGTATGCCGTTTTGGTCATTAAGATGCACGCCCCAAAGTTTACCCCAGGCAAGGGCAAACGCAAAGTCCGCCGAGGGATCCAAACCGGCCAGAACGGAATGGGCTGTCTCAATGCAAAGCCCCACCCGGGAAGGATCTACAGTCTGGGCCCCAATGGCAAGGCCGTGCCCGGCAGTACCGCAATAGCTTTTATCAACCGGCTCATTTGGTTTTGGTTCAATAAGGATTTGAATTTCGGGATCATAGTTTAAAATTGTGTTGAATGCGTCGCGCATCTGCTGAATCGCTTTGACCGGATTTTTGCTTTCCGCACACAGGGTACCCTCGCGCGCAAGCCAAAGCTGGATCTTTTTTGTGCCCAGGGCTTTTGCTATATCCACAGAGCGCAGGGAGCGCCAAATGGCAAAGTCGTAATCTTCTTTGCTGGTAGCTGTGTAGCCGCCATCGTTGGTGCGCCTGTCAAACCAAAGACGCGGCGCGACAAATTCCGCAAAAAGCCCTTGCTTATCCAGCAAAGCCTTAACATCTTTTGCGTAATCAATAATGGCCTTTTCGGTCATATTATTCATATCCGGCACCGCGTCATCATCATGGAATTGCACGCCGTCCATGCCGATTTCTTTGAATTTTTTAACTTTTTCCTCAAAAGGAATAGTTGGGCGGTGCCCGGGGCCAAAAGTTTCATTGCCCTCATGAACGTTCCAGGGACCCACGGTAAATCTAAATTGTGCCATTTCAAAACCTCCACTCTTTGTTTTCTTTCAAAATTTTTCGCGCATGAAGATACTCATCCACGCTTTATTCTAACTCCGTTTTTAAGCGTTGTATAGCTTACAGAAATAAAAATACACTCTCCAAAGCGCCGGTATTTTTTTCTCATAGCTAAACTCATACTTCATCCAGTTTAACCCAGCGCTTTTCTTTTCCGCTTTTTATAACCGCTTCTGTAAGACGCATAAGGTAATGGGCCTCCTCAAAGGTGGCAAAATCGCAGGGGTCTTTGCCCATCTTTTTACCGTCAAGAATAAAATGGTAATAGGCGTCAAGGTTATTTTTAAAGGCGTCGTTCCAGCCTTCCGGGTGGCCGGCGGCAAGGTGGGAATATTTTTTTGCGCCGCCAAGAGCAAGATTGGGGTTACGCATAATCTGTTCGTTGTTGCTGTTACGGTTGCCCTTCCACATTTGGTCAGAAGTTTGCTGGTTCCACTGGAAAGAAGCTTTACTGCCGTCAATTTCTATATCAATAAAACATTTGCGGCCCGCGCTAATTTCTGAACACTGGAAGACACCCGATGCCCCAGAGTCAAATTTAATTAACACCCCGGCGTAATCTTCTGTTTCAACGTTAACTTCCGTGTAATTTTGGTCGGTGTTTACCGCAAAAGTTTCCACCACACCCGCCGGCTTTTTGCGGGTAGGCAGGGCAATGACTGTATTGGCGCATACTTCCACAATTTTGGATCCTGTTAACACTTGCGCTAAATCCATCCAATGGGAGCCAATATCGCCGACGCAGCGGGACACGCCGGTATACTCAGGCTCTATGCGCCAGTTATAATCGGTTTCAAAAAGAAGCCAGTCCTGAAGATAAGAGCCATGCACAAGGTAGGGCTTGCCAATTTCCCCGGATGCGATGCGGTTTTTTGTATCCTGGATAAGGGCGTTCATACGGTAACAAAAATTAACCCCCGCCACAGTATCAGGATATTTTTTTAACAGTTCAACCATTTGCAGTGATTCCGCCGATGTTCTGCCCAGAGGCTTTTCGGAAAACACATGCTTTCCGGCCTTTATTATTTTTTCGTTAATCTCAAGGTGAAGATGCGTTGGGGTACAGTTATGAATTACATTTATTTCTTCATCGGCAACAAGATCATCAAGGCTTTTGTAACATTTTTCAACCCCGAAGGCATCTGCCTTTGATTTGGCAAGATTATAATTCACATCCGCAATTGCCGTTAGTTCCGGCAAGCCTACACGCCGTATGGCTTCTATGTGGCTGTCGCCTATATAGCCTGCGCCAATAATACCAACCTTTAATTTTTGCATAAGCGTATCCCCTCTTGTCCTATAACGAAGCCGCTGCTTCTTTAATTTTATCCGCGACTTGTTTTATTTCCTCATCGCTGGAATTAATATTGATGCCATAAGCCGCGCCCACGCCTTTATCCACAACACCAATACTGATGTTTACCGCCCGTCCAACAATTTCATCGGTTTGAGGAAGCATGTGTTTTTTATACTCCCGCTTTACCGGGAATCTTGGGCATTCGTAGGGGCAGTTTGCTTTTGCGCCGGTTACTTTATTAAGTACCTGTTCCATGTTGTTATACACATGCCACCCGGAATAGGCTAACGGCTTGCTTCCAATCGCTTCAGAGAATTTTTCCGCATATTCAGAGCTGTCAAACAACAGGGTAAGCAAGGTGCCGCACTCGCCTTTCACATCGTTTATTTTACGGTATGACGCATGGGGAAGCACTCCCAGCATATTCTTAAGCTTTGTTTTCTTTTCCCGCAATTTATCCAGGATCATATCAAGTTTACGAATTTGCGCCAGCGAAACCGCACCGGTTAATTCATTCATGCGCAAATTCATTCCAACTATACTGCGGTTACCAACTTCCACACCCATGCGCGAAGGTTTATGCCCCTGGTCGTGAAAACCAAAAGCTCTTTCATAAAGCATATCGTCGTTTGTAGCCACAGCGCCGCCATCGCCCGCGGTAATGGTTTTAAATACATGGAGTGAAAACGCCGAAATATCTCCAAAAGTCCCAAGCCTGTGCCCCTGATACGAAGCCCCAAAAGCCTGGCAGCAATCTTCAATTACAAAAAGTCTGTGCCTTTTTGCGATTTCCATAATCGCCTTTATATCGCAGGGATTACCCAGCATATGCACCGGCATAATAGCCCTGGTTTGAGGGGTGATTAATTCCTCGATTTTTTTTGGGTCAATGGTTAAAGAGTCATCAACTTCGGCAAGCACAGGAATTGCGTTACTTAATATGACGGACGAAATTGACGCGATAAATGTATAACCGGGAACAATAACTTCGTCCCCCGCGCCAATTCCCAAAGCCGCCAGGCAGCACAATAAAGATCCTGTCCCGCTTGATGTGGCTACGACATGTTTTATTCCGATAGTTTTTTTCATTTCTTCTTCAAAAGAAGCAACTTTGTGTTTAAAACCGTCAATACCGGGCACACCGTACCGGAACAAAGCCCCGCCTTCAATTACATCAAGTAATTCTTTTTTTTCTTCTTCTCCCAAAACATAAGAACCCGGACCGCCTGCCATTTTTTCCTCCTAAACCCATTTTTCAAGTTTCTTAAGAACTTCCTGTTCTTCTTCCAAATTATCTGTCTCAATACAAAGGTAAATTCCTTTTGGAGATACCGATGACATAAATGCGTCAAGCTCATTCAGCATAAGATCTACCACCACGCCTTTACCCGCCGCCTGAATCTTTTTTACAAGCGGTACCCATTGCATAATAGGCTGGTCTTCCCCCAAGCCCTGTACCCACTGGATGGCGTTTAGCTTGGGAAGCTTTATAATCTCATCAAGATGCTTGGCCACGCCTTTGCCATCCATGTGAAAGATATTGTGATCCATGCGCGCCTGGGCAATGGCTGAGTCCCATTTCAATGTACCCGTAACATCCAGAGAAGTCTGGCCGCTTTTTACAACAAGAGTACCGTCATCCAGATATTTTCTTAGCACCGCCATGGAGCCCTCGTAAAAGGGTACACTGGCGTTGTCATCGGGGCTTCCGGAAAATATCTCCAGGGTAAACGGTCCTTTCTTTCCTTCTTTAAGCCCCAGGCCATTCTCAATTCCCTCACCCAAAAACTCCCCCATTCTGAGCAAATCAAAGGTTACATAGTAATCAACATTTTCCGTATTCATGATCAGGCGGCCCTCGGAAATTACCGTGACCCCCGCGTCTTTCGCCTTTCCGCAAACATCGGTTAATGAGTACGAGTCAACCGGCGTAGTAACGATGTATTTCGCACCCCGGGTAATCATATTCTCAATCTGCATGATCTGCCGCTCCGGCGTGTCTTCGGCAAATTCAATGATTGTCTGATAACCGGCGTTTGAGAAAATTTCCACCAGCCTGTTTCCATTCGCGGCCCAAATAGGCTGTTCTTTGGTGGGCATAGGTATGCCAATAGTGGGTTTACCCCCCCCCCGGGGCTTTTTGTTACAACCAACCAGAACCGTGAACGCCATGGCACACACCAGAACTAATTCCATTTTTCTTTTCATCTTAATCTCTCCTTAAAATAAATTTTTTACCATCACACAGTAAAATAAAATCCTAGCAAATTGACACTCAACTTGTTCGATAACGCGAACCTTCGGTTCGTTGTTGGTTACCGGACAGGATTTTCAAAAAGTTTGAAAACCT
>JAIRLQ010000446.1 GCA_031259345.1 Treponema sp. | reverse complement strand
GAATAAGCCTGTTACAGGGCGGGGCTTGTAACTAATGTCGGCAGACAGGGACACTTATCGAGCCCCACGCCCTGCCGCATTTATGGTATTGCCGCGCTTCGCACCTGCTCGCGCGCTTTATCGGGCGGGCTCCCGCCCCACCATAAAGCAAACGCATTTGCCGATAACGCAAACAGGACGCCGGGCGGCTTCATATTCCCCAATACAGTTAATCATAAGGCAATAAACACAGGAATAAGCCTGTTACGGACGGGGCTTGTTACTAACGCCGGCAGACAGGGACATTTATCGAGCCCCACGCCCTGCCGCTTTTATGGTACTGCCGCGCTTCGCACCTGCTCGCGCGCTTTATCGGGCGGGGGCAATCCCCGGAGCAAAAACATCTATGGAATTCCCCGCTGGAGAGACCCGCCCTGTAGCAGTGTTTCAGTGAAAAGCAATGTGGGTATTGCCCATGAGCAGAGAAAGCCCCAGTATGCAAATACAAGGAACACAAGGGGCGGGGCTCGTAAGCGGACTCCTCCATAGTTTTTGCGTAGGTGATTGCCCCCGCCCGTGGGACAGAGCTCTTTACAGCGTTTATCGCATTAATGATTACACACACGACCAGGAAAACTTAACAAAAAGTTTTCTTTTTGCTATAGTATATCCAATGAATCTTGAAGCCTTTATCCTTGGGTGCGGGGGCATGATGCCCCTGCCCAATCGGCATCTTACATCAGTGTTATTAAGGCGGGAAGGGGAACTTTTTCTGTTTGACTGCGGAGAAGGTACACAAGTGGCCCTTCGTAAACTGAACCTCAGATGGAAGAAAATCTCCGTTATTTTTGTAAGCCACACCCACGCCGACCATGTTACCGGCCTTCCCGGCCTTCTTATGCTCAGTTCCCAGGTAGACAGGGACGACCCCCTCTATATAATAGGCCCGCCCAGAATTGCCGAATATATCGAAACAAGCCGCCGGGTGCTGGATATGTATATCAACTACGAAATTATAGTTAAAGAAGTTGAGAACCCGGGCATTGTTTACGAAGCCGGGGATTACCGGGTTAGGGCTTTTCCGCTGCGGCACACAAAACCCTGCTATGGCTACACCCTGGAAGAAGACAGGCGCCCCGGCGAGTTTTATCCGGAAAAAGCCGAAGGCCTTGGGGTGCCCCGGGGCCCCCTTTGGGCAGCCTTGCAGTCGGGCAAAACGGTACA
The DNA here is from genome assembly GCA_031259345.1 of Treponema sp. Classification (GTDB taxonomy): domain Bacteria; phylum Spirochaetota; class Spirochaetia; order Treponematales; family Breznakiellaceae; genus JAIRLQ01. The sequence goes on along the minus strand of JAIRLQ010000446.1, from coordinate 3,055 downwards.
GGCGGAAGACGGCAGGGAAGTAAAGCCCGACGACGTCCTTGGCCCCTCCCGCTCGGGGAGGAAGTTTACCTATGTAACCGATACAATGGCTTTTCCGGAAATATCCTACGAAGCGGCGGGTTCCGACCTTTTTGTCTGTGAAGGCATGTTCGCCGAAGAACTTGCCGCAAGCGCGAAAGAAAAAAAACACATGACCGCAGCCCAGGCCGCCCTTCTGGCGAGGAATGCCTGGGTAAAAAAGCTTGCCCTTATCCATTACAGCCCCCGCTATACGGAATACGAATTAAAGCAGGTGCTAAAAGAGGCCGCGGCAATTTTTCCGGATACGGTATTAACGCGGGATAGAATGGTTTTCCCGATTGAATATATAGATTAAAGAGAATGAGGTGTAACAGGAATCATGATTGAGGTTGCCGGTTTAGGAAAAAATTACGGATCTTTTGAAGCGGTAAAGGATGTTTCGTTTAGCGTAGGACAGGGGGAAGTCCTGGGTTTTCTGGGCCCCAACGGGGCGGGGAAAACCACAATCATGAAAGTCCTTACGGGCTATCATTTCCCAAGCCGGGGGAGCGCCGTGATAGACGGCATCCCGGTAACGGAAAACCCCGGGCGCGTTAAAGAGCGCATTGGCTATCTGCCCGAAAGCGTGCCCCTCTATGGGGACTTAACCCCCGCCGAGTATCTTTCCTTTATGGCGGATGCCCGGCTCATTTGCGGGCCGAATAAAAAGCAGGCTCTGGAAAAAGCGCTGTTATCCTGCGGCCTTGAAAAATACCGCAATAAACGGATAGACACCCTTTCCAAAGGCTACAGGCAGCGGGTCGGCCTGGCCCAGGCTATCATCCATGATCCGCCTATACTTATTCTGGACGAACCTACTTCGGGGCTCGATCCCAATCAAATTATCGAAATCCGTTCTTTAATCCGGGAACTGGGCAAAAGCAAAACAGTAATACTTTCTACCCATATTCTGCAGGAAGCCGAAGCCGTCTGCTCCCAGGTGCTTATCATCAATAAAGGGATGATTGCCGCGCAGGGAACTGCCGAAGAAATTGCCGCCGCCATGAAAGGGGGCGATACCTGGGATATTACCGTAAAAGGCGCTTCGGCGGAAACGTTAAAAGGCAGCCTTGAAAACGCTCCCTGGGAAAAGAGCGGCGTCTTTGTAGAGGCCCTTCCCGGCGGGCTCCTGCGGGCAAGTTTTGTCATGCAGGACGAAGACGGCGAACGCATTTTTGACTGGGCCGTAGAAAGGGGTTTAAAGATATTAAGGATGGATCTAAAGCGGGTTTCGCTTGAGGATATATTTGTGAAGCTGACAAAGGAAGAATAAAAATCATGAAAGACAGCATAAAACGGATTTTGGCTTTGACACGGAAAGAATGTTATCAGGCCTTTCATTCGCCTGCCCTGTACGGGACCGCGGTATTTTTTATCCTCTTTGTTTCAATCTGGTTTTTTTACCTTAACCGTTTTTTTATACGGGATACCGCGTCGCTCAGAATGTTCTTCGCGGGCTTTCCTTTGGCTTTTATTTTGGTAATTCCGGTGATCACCATGAAAAGCTGGGCCGAAGAAAGAAAGCTGAACAGTCTTGAAATACTGCTTACCATGCCTTTTTCGGAATGGGAACTGTGCCTGGGAAAATTCCTTTCTTCGCTTTTGTCGCTGTTACCGATGATATTGCTTACGGTGCCTGTCCCCATAAGCCTTTTTCCTTTGGGGGATTTTGACGCCGGAGTTATTGCGGGCGAATACATAGGCGCGCTGTTATTGGGAGCTTCCGCCATAAGCCTTGGGCTTTTTCTTTCGGCGCTTTCAAAAAATCAGGCGGCCTCTTTTCTTGGGAGCGCGGTAGTTCTTATGATTATCATGCTTATAAATCAATTTACCGCGTGGGCTTCACTTCCCGCGTGGTTGTCCCAGGCTCTTAATTATATCTCGCTTTCTTTTCATTTTGAAAGCTTTGCCCGGGGGTTGCTCGATTCCAGGGATCTTGCTTTTTTTATTCTTACTACGGCCCTGTTTCTTTTTCTTAATACCAGGGTTCTTATCCGGAGAAGGTGGAGTTAAAGGATGAATAAAAAACAAAGTGCTGTTATCGCCCTGCTTTCCGCGGCGGCTTTTATTCTGGCTTTTTTGCTTTCCGGGCGGCTGTGGTTCAGGCTTGATTTAACAAAAAACAAGGCGTATACCCTGTCGGAAGTTTCACAAAACCTTTATAAAGAAATTCCCGATCCGGTTAAAATTACTTACTATATTTCCGATCGCCTGGATACTGCCCATCCTGTTCCCTCAGAGATTGCGGATCTCCTGCGGGAATATGCGGCCAGGTCCAGGGGGATGATCCGCTTTGAAAAGCGTGATCCGGCAAAGGCAAACAAGGTTACCGAAATTGAAGAATTGGGTATAGTGCCCCAGCAGATTCAGGTGGTGGAAAAAGACGAAACCGCCATTGCTACGGTGTATACCGGCCTTCTTATCGAATATCTGGAAAAAAGGGAAATAATACCGGTGGTCTTTTCTCTTGATACCCTGGAGTACGATGTAACTTCCCGTATCCGGTCTTTGGTGCGGGATAGAACAAGAGAAGTGGGGATAATTTCCGCTGACCCTTCAAAACAGTTTGCCGAGGACTACGGTCTTTTGAATCAGGAGCTTCTGTATTCGGGCTGGAAAGTTACTGTCATAAATTCAGGTGATGATATTCCCCAAAGCCTTTCCTGTCTTTTTGTTTTAGGCGGAGCGGAGAGTCTGGACGAATGGGCGCTTTACCGAATAGATCGCTTTTTAAAAGGGGGGGGCAAAGTTCTTTTTGCGGTTGACGGGGTTTCCGTTGATACCCGAAGCCTTGCCGCAAGAGTTGTGGCAGACAAGGGGCTCCTTGCGATGCTTGCGTCTTATGGGGTAGTCCTGCGTCAGGCCCTGGTTCTGGATCGCACAGCGTTGAATGTGCAGTTTCAGATGCAGACCCAGCGGGGAATGCAGTACAATATTGTAAGATACCCCGAATGGTTTGCGGTGCTGGAACAATCGGGGAATAAAGATCATCCTG
>JAIRLQ010000409.1 GCA_031259345.1 Treponema sp. | reverse complement strand
GTGTATATAAGCCACCGCCTTGAAGAAATTTTTACCCTTTGCGACAGGGTTACGGTGATACGCGATGGCCGCTATATTTCTACCAGCGAGGTTTCGTCAACCAACAAGGACAGGCTTGTTACCGATATGGTTGGCCGCAGCATGGACAGCTATTACCCAAAAACTAATGTGGAAATTGGCGAAACACTGCTTTCGGTCAGGGGCCTTAAAGACAGGGGGCTGCTTCACGGCATTGATTTTTATGTGCGCCGGGGCGAAATCCTGGGCTTTGCGGGGCTTGCGGGTTCGGGGCGCACCGAACTGGCCATGAGCCTTGCGGGCTTTACCCGCCGGGAAGAAGGCGAAGTTTTTTTAGAGGGGAATCCTGTTCATTTTAAAAATTACCGCGAGGCCATGGAGCGCGGCCTTGTGTATGTCTCGGAAGACCGGGGCAAATACGGGGTAGTGGTTAACATGAGCATAAAGGATAATATTGTACTGCCCCAGTTGGAAAGGAATTCCCGTTTGGGGGTTATTTCCCGTTCAAAAGAATATGACGTGGCTCAAAAGATGCTCCACAGCATGGGAATTAAAGCGCCGGACACAGATTTTTTGGTAATGAATCTTTCCGGCGGAAACCAGCAGAAAGTGTCGGTGAGTAAAGCCCTCGCCCTTGATCCCAAGCTTTTGATACTCGACGAACCTACCCGGGGGGTGGACGTAAACGCCAAGGCGGAGATTCACCGTATCATCAGCAACATGGCCCTTGAAGGGCTTACCATTATGTTGATTTCAAGCGAGCTGCCGGAGCGTATCGGCATGTGCGACCGCATTTATGTTATGAAGGACGGAACCATTGCCGGATCTTTTGAACGGAAAGATTTTTCACAGGAAGAAATACTCCATATAGCGCTGGCGTCGGAAGAACCGGAAAAGGAATCAGCATGAAGCCAAAAATTAAAATAACTGCCGAGTTATATCTTGGGCTTTTTTTGTTTTTGATACTGGTGTTTTTGGGCGTCTTTGCCCGGGGGTTTTTTTCGCTTAACAATACTATGAGTATGCTTAACAGGTTCAGCTACCTTCTTATCGGGGCCATAGGCATGAACCTGATTATTCTTACTTCCAATATCGATGTTTCCGCGGGAAATATTGTCTCGGTGGTATGCCTTTTTATTGCCGCCCTGGGCAAGCTTAATTTAGGCCTTCCGCTGCTCCTTCCGGCGGCCATGCTTATGGGCGCTTTTTTAAGTTTTATTAACGCCGTGTTTATCACCAAATTCAGAATTCCCGCCATTGTGGCGACCCTGGCTACATCCCAGGTTTTTTCCGGAGCCCTGCCTTTGGTGGTTGAAGGCTCCCTATATGATCTTCCGTCCAGTTTTACCTGGCTTGCGTTTGACGCCAAAATTTTCGGCGTTATTCCCGGCTCGGTTTTAATTATGTTTATAATAACGGTTATTGCTCTTGTTTACATGAAGTATTCCCGGTTTTCAAAAAAGATTTACGCCATAGGCAACGATATGGAAGCCGCCCGTCTTTCGGGGATAAATGTAAACTATGTGGTGATCCTGTCTTATGTGATAGCCGGGGCGCTTTTCGGCGTTTCGGGCACCATTATCGCCACCGCGAGCCAGCGGGTTACAACTACCATGGGTACAGGCCTTGAGATGACCTTTATTGCCTGCGTTGTGCTTGGGGGCACCAGCGTGGCCGGCGGCTCGGGTAAAATTCTGGGGACCGTATTTGGCGCGGCAGTCCTTTCGGTCATTGCGCCGGCGGTTAATTACCTGGGGATAAGTTCAGACTGGTCCGATGCGATTATGGGCGCGATTATTATTGCGGCGGTGATTGTGAGCGCCCTTCACCTTGAAAAACGAAAGCGTATTGTAACAACGGGAGCGGCGGCGCCATGAACTCAAGGAAATTAAAATTCACCTTTAACTGGGCCTTAATTATTATTTTAATAGTGCTTTTTGGCGGCATTTCGGTAATTAATTCCGTGTTTCTTTCGTTTGATTATCTTGTAGGGGTTATGCTTCGTAATATCGTCGAGATAGGCATGATGGCCTTGGCGGTAACCCTTATTATTATTACCGGGGGCATAGATCTTTCCGTTGGATCTACCCTGGTGCTTTCCTCGATGCTGGGCGGTATTGTCGCGCTAAAGGGCGGCAGCGCCGCCGGTGTCGCGGCGGCCCTTCTGACAGGAACATTTTGCGGGTTTTTTAACGGTGTTTTAATCGCCAAAATAAAAATATCGCCCCTTGTTACCACCCTTGCCACCATGTACCTTTACATGGGTTTGGCAAGAAGCATTTCCAGGGGGGACAGCGTTTATTCGTATCCGGCGACTCAAATTTTGGGCACATCGGAAATTGCGTATATACCCCTGCAAATTTTTTATTTTGCGCTTCTTTGTTTTGTGTTTTGGTTTTTGCTGGCAAAGACAACTTTGGGGCGAAAGCTTTATGCCATTGGGCTAAACGAAAACGCGGTTAATTTTAGCGGGGTCAATACCGCCAGGGTAAAAATCGCCATTTATACAATAAGCGGCCTTATGTCCGCTTTTGCCTCGCTTGTTTGGCTTGGGCGTTTTACCAGCATCAAATACGATGCGGGCACAAGCCTTGCTCTTAAAGTCGTTACCATAATTGTGTTGGGCGGCACCAGCATTATGGGCGGTTCCGGTGACATGAAAGGCACAATACTTGCGACCCTTATTATTGCGGTTCTTAACTCCGGGCTTACGGTGCTTAATATCCCCATTGCGGCGCAGACCATAGTACACGGCGTGATTTTGGTCATAAGCCTGGTTAGTTATTTTGTGTTAAATCAGCAAATGTTAAAAAGCCGCATTATTCAGGTTTCAGGCGCCCCAAAAACAGGGCTTTCATAGGTGTTTGCAGCGCGTGACGCTGTTAATATAATTTTTTAGGAGGCTTTTTATGAAGAAGTTTTTAGCGGCAGTATTGGTACTGTTCGCGCTCGCGTCCAGCATGGCTTTCGCCGCCGGCGGCTCTCAATCTTCCGGCGCGGTAAAAATCGCTATGATGCCGAAATTTAAGGGCGAAAATTATTTCGATGCCTGTAAAATCGGAGCCCAGGAAGCGGTTGACGAGCTTAACAAAGCGGGAACAGCCGTGGAATTCCTGTATGACGGTCCGCCCCAGGATCAGGCCACCAACCAAAGGCAGGTGGACATTCTGGAAGGCTGGATTGCCCAAAAAGTAGACGTCATTATCGTGTCCCCCAACGATCCTACCGCCATTGCGCCTACTTTGAAAAAGGCGCAGAGCAGGGGCATTAAGGTACTCACCTTTGACGCCGATGCGCAGGAAGACGCCAGGGATCTTTTTGTGAATCAGGTTGTTGCGGAAGGCGTGGCCCAGGGCCTTATTAAAGGCGCAGCTGACAATCTTAAACTTAAAGGTTACGGCCCCGGCGCCATCGCCAACATAGCGTTTGTTTCTTCGGCCAAAACCGACGCGAACCAGCAGTCTTGGCTGGCAGAGTGCAAGAAACTTCTTGCCACAAGCGATTATAACTGGATGAAACTTCAAAACGAAGACACCGATGTATATTATCCCGGCCCGGATGAGACCACCACCCAGGCGCAGTCAGGAACACTTGTTGGCAGAATGGGTACAGCTCCCGGCCAAATCCAGGGCGCTATTGGCCTTACATCCATGTCGGTTCCCGCCCTTGGCTCACAGTACGAGGCAGCTTCCGCGAAGCCGGATCCCAAAAAGACGGTTATCGTCGGCCTTGCTACCCCCAACGCCATTAAAGCGTACATCAAAAACGATAGCAATCCTTTGGACGCCGGAATACTTTGGAATTGCATGGACCTGGGATATCTTTCCGTTCAGGCAGGTTTCCAGATGGCGAAAGGGACTGTTACACCTTCATCGTCGTCAATTGCAGCCGGCCGCCTTGGCCAGAAATCTATTGCCAATAAAATGGTGGTACTTGGCCCTGCCCTGGTTTTTGACAAAAACAACGTAGATCAGTTTAACTATTAAATCTTTTAAGGAAGCTGTTCCAAAAACCGAAGGTTAACCGGAGGTTCGATGGAACAGCCTCTATTAATTTTCTTTAACTACAGTGGCCTGTGTGGGGTTATTCATGAATTCGAAAGAGAGAGTTTTTGCGGCGTTTAAAAGACGGAGTTTTTTGCCTGATCGTGTTCCCTTTCAATTTGATTTATGCAAAAAACTAATTGAGGATTTTAGCAAACGCCTTAATATACCAAGCGATTATACCATGTCGTATTATGAAGATTTAAGTTACCGCATTTCCGCCAACGAAATTAGAACCCGCCTTGGTTCTGACTGCGTAGTGGTCGGCGGCGAAGTCTCAAAAAACTTTACGCCTCAGATAATTTCCGGCGATATTTCTACCAACGAATTTGGCATGCACATGAAGCCCACAGCCCTTTATGTGGAGGCGGTAAAATGCCCGCTGGATAATGTAGAATCAAAAGAAGATGCGGAAGCCTACGTCATGCCCGACCCCTATGCCCCCGGACGTATGGAAAAAGCAAAACGTGATATCGATCGCTTTGCCAAAGATTATTTTGTGATTGGCGACTGCGAGCTTTCGCTTTTTGAAATGGCCTGGCACCTTACGGGCCTTGAAAAATACATGATAGACATGGCCTCAGGCGAGGAATGGATAGAAATAATAAACGACAAGGTTGAGTATTTTACCACAGGCATAGCCGAACAATTGGTAAAAGCCGGCGTTGACGCCCTTTGGTTTGGCGAGGATTTGGGAAGCCAGATTTCAACACTTATTTCCCCGGACGCCTGGCGGGAATTTTTTAAGCCCCGGCACCAGCGAATCATAGATAAAATAAAGGCAATTAAAAGCGATATCCTTATTATCATGCACAGTGACGGCGCGGTGGCGCCCCTGCTCGATGATTTTATCGAAATGGGTATTCATGTTTATAACCCTGTGCAGCCCAATGTCGCGAACTCCGACCCCCAGATGCTTAAAGATAAATACGGAGAACGGATTTGTTTTTTTGGCGGCATTGACCAGCAGGAGCTGCTTCCAAAAGGCGACGTAAATGCCATTGACGCGGAGATGCGCCGCAGGGCCGATATACTGGGTAAAAATGGCGGCTATCTTATGGCCCCGGCCCACATAATCCAGGCGGACGTTTCACCGGAAACCGTGGAAGCCATGCTCAAGACGGCGGCTGGGCTGTAGAAATTTTTGTATTGCGCGGGTCCTTAAAGCTTTCCTTTAAGCAAAAGGCTTTTCCATCGCCATGTTAAAGGACCTTCTTTTATGCGGGAGCTTAACACATTTTTAATTTCTAAAAATTTTTTTTCTCCCAAATTGGCAGACATAAATTTTCCCCAGCTTGATTTTTCTTTGTCAAACCATGCCAGAAGATCTTTTTCGCCCAAAAGCCGTTCTTCTTTTTGCTCGATTTCTGCAATGGTAACTGTAAAGCCCGTCTTGATAAAACAGTTTTGCAGTAATTCTCCGTCCCACACCCAGCGGCCGGCTTCTTTTCCTTTTTGAGTAAAAAAAACGTCCTCGGCTTTTTTTAACAAAGCCGAAAGGCCGTCCGGAATTCCGGAAAAGCCGGATAAAAGAAATTCATCCAGAAGGCGGGAAATTCTTTCACCCAGGGCTGGAGGGGACTGGAGCAAAACTATATCCCCGGTTTTTGTCAAAAGGTCCCGGGCTTTTTCCGCGAAAGCGCTAAAGGTTTCCTCGCCGGATATTAAAGCGGCGCTCATCCTGCGCCAGGGTTCCCGGGCTACTATGTGGTCAAATTCGGCTGAACCAAAAGCGCTTAGGGCTTCCTGGGGCAGGGGGAGGCCGCCGGAAGGATATGTCATAACCAGGGGCTTTTCCTCTTCGTCAATTGCGGCGGCAAAACGGAGCAGGGCTTCCTTTGCTGCCTCGCTGTCAACAATGGCGGCGCTAAGCCCCTCGGGGGTATGCCGGAGGCTTTCCCATAAAAGAAGGCCGTCGTTGGCCGCCGCCACAAGAACCCGGTCGTGGCGGCGTATGTTGGCCTCTTTAATAATTATATCCCTGTCCGAAAGAAGCAGGGCGCTCCGTCCGGATTCCATGCGTTTAAACCAGCCTTCGCGGCCTTTGGAAGAAGCCGACCAGGTTAAAATCTCCCCGTCCGCGGCAGTTTCTGCTGCGGCATCGCCTAAAATAACCGCCGCCTGAATTTCCCGTTTGC
>JAIRLQ010000197.1 GCA_031259345.1 Treponema sp. | reverse complement strand
TTTGTCGCCGGTCCACAGGGCGGCGGGCGTAAAAAGAAACGAAAAGACGCGCCCGGCTTTTATGCTTAAAGGGAAAAAAGCTCTATCCCCGACGACAGGCCGAAGGGGCTTGCGGAGGTATTCTTAACCCAGGAAACCTGGGCTCCCGCTGCGGCTTCGAAAAAGCCCGGCATGTTAAAATACTCCCACTTTACCGCCCCGCCAAAACCGATGCCGGTGTCTTCCATTGCCGGGACAAAGTTAAGAACAGCGGAAACTTCCAGCTCGTCCAAAGGCGAAAACCTGAACGCCGCCTGAAAAGGAAGGCTCCGCCAGGCGCCGCCCGCTTCGGGGGGGCTCCCAAAAAGAAGACTCCCTTCAATCTGAAAAGAACCCCCCGGCAAAATAAAGGGCCCCGGGGCAAAAAGCAGGCCCGCCTTGCCCGATGAAAGGGTAAGGGGAAAGATCTCTTTGGACGAATCAATCACCGCCTCTAGGGACTCTTCTTGTTCTACCGCGGCGGAATTGTCATAGGGAAGGGAGCGAAGGCGCAGCGTCAGGCTGTATTCTCCATCCGGGCACAGCTTCCCAAAATTGTCCCTGCCGTCCCAGGAAATGTTTTGGGACCAGTTTGAAAAAGCGGCCAGTTGTTTTTCAAACACCTTTTCCCCCTGGGCGTTGAACACCAAAAATGTTCCTGTTCCGGGGGCCGAAACTTCAAAATTAAAAACCGTCGCCCCCAATGCCCCGGGGTTGGCGGGGTTAAAGACGCTGCGGCTCAGGGAAGCATTGGACAGGGCGAAAGCCGCGGGCTTTAAGGCAAACTCCACAGTCGCTACCGCGCCTTCCCCTACATAGACCGTCGTCTCGTCCCCTTCCCAGCCAAAAGCCCGCACACTGACAGTTCGTATGCCGGCAGCCAGATTCAGGGTAACACCACCTGAAACCGGGCTTTCTACGGCTTCCACATCGGCGCTGACAAGGGGTCTAAGGGGCAGCTTGGCCGAGTCCGGAGCGCCCTCCCCGCTCTTAATCTTTACCAGAATGGTGCCCCTTGCCTCTTCCAGTTTGACGGAAATTTTTACCAGGCTGTTCCGCCCAAGCCTTACCCGGAAACGGCGTTCCACATAGCCTTCTTTGGACATGCCGACCAGATAATAACCGGGCCTGAGAGTCTCAAGCCGGATGGGCGTCAGCCCCCGCTCAATTCCATCGATAAAAACTTTTGCCCCCGAAGGGTTACTCCTTAAAACAAGCCCCTGACCCTCGGTCTCTTCAATTTCGTCCCCTGTCAGCGCCCAATCGGGCCTTGAGTCCTGGGCGTACAAAAGCCCGGGACAGGTGAACAAAACAAGGACAAAAACCAAAACCGGTGCGACAAAAGCCGTAGCTCCAAAAAAGGGGTATTTCATATCCCTTTGATTCTAAGGGGAAGCGCTGATTAATTCAATTGAGAATTAATCAGTGTTACTTGAGGCTGTGCATGGAACAAGCTCACTTTATTCGTGCCGAAGGGTTTAATACCCTGCCCTCAAGGTTGTTGTTTTTTCGCGGATTTTTCATTAGATGGAATAATAAGCCCGTTTTGCCGGTAACTGAACCATGAATTTTCGGAAAAAACCAGATGGTCAAGAAAACGCAGCCCCAAGATACTTGCCGCCGCTTCCAGCCGGCAGGTGATAATGTCATCTTCCCCGGAAGGCTGGATATCCCCCGAAGGATGGTTATGGGCTACCGCTACCGCGCTTGCGCGGTCAATTATCGGGTCCGCAAAAACTTCCCTGGGATGCACTATCGTGCGGTTAACCAGGCCCACGGTAATTACCCGCACCGCAAGCACCTCATGGGCGCCGTTTAGGGAAACACAGATAAAACGTTCCTGCCGGCGGTCGGCATAGTGGCGGATAAGATCGAAAATTTCCACAGGACTGCGTATACGCTTTCCCCCGGCCCACTTCCGGCGGCCAAATTCCATCATAGCCGCCACTATGCAGGCCTTTGACTCGCCCAGGCCGGCAATTTTGCGGAGTTCCTTTACCGAAGGAAGCTCTTTTTCCCTGTCCAGGGCATCCAGCAGTTCTTCCGCAAGGGCGCTTACATTTCTGCCATGGATCCCTGAGACTAAAATGATCGACAGGAGTTCCCGGTCCGAAAGAACCGAGGGTCCAGATTTGATAAGCCGTTCCCGGGGGCGTTCGTCCGGCGGGAGGGAACGGGGGCTGGGAGGTTTGGGAAAAGCGCTGCCGGAAAATCTTCCCGAAGATCCGGCTGTCTCTTTTCCCCCTCCCCTGTCATATAAATATTCAGCTTTCACACTCTTATTAAGGCATCAATACGGAAATTGCTTTATAATTTGGAACAAAACCGGTTATTTTAATTTTTTTAATCTGCTCAAAAACCAGAAAGGGTTGGCCTCTCCCGCGGCTGCCAGATGGGCATAATCTTCTTTCGATTCCGAGTCGGAACCCGAAAGGATAAGGTTGTTTCCGTCGCGCTTGTACCAGAGAAAATGTTTGGAATTAATACGCAGCTTTTCTTTAAAATGAACATTGGCTATTTGCCTTTCCAGATAGGAATTAAGGGTGATGTGATTCTCGGTACCCGCAAGCCAGTAAATTTCATTTGGGGTTAAAAAAAGTACTACCCTGGTAAAACCATCGCAGAGACTGGTGTCGTTCCTGAACCCGTCAAACACAATATTCTGTTTTGCCAGGGAAAGATCGTGGCCTTCCAGGCGCAGGTGCCTGCGGAGTTCAGTCAGCTCCCCGCGGATATTCCGTATTACTTCCTTACGCTCCCTGGCGTCGTAAAGCTGGCTTCTTAAAGTCCTAAGCTGGGTTTCGTAATTATGCAGTTCGTTTATCCGGCTTAAGAAAAGGGTTGTTTCGGACAACAGCTTCCACTCGTTGGAAAAGCGATCTGATAAAAATTCCTTAAGGCCCCCGGCCTTAAGGTTCTCGGTTTTTTTTATTCTCATCAATTCTAGAATAAAGGATTAACCAAAATCTTCCAATAATAGATATAGGAAAACAGTATTTTATGAAACTTCTTATCCTTTCGGATATACACGCAAACTTAAGCGCCTTCGAGGCGATCCTTAAAAAAGAAAAAAGCGGCGTTGACCTGGTAATTTGCCTGGGGGATTTGGTCGGCTATGGGCCTGAACCCAACGAATGTATCACACTTGCCCGCCAAAGCTGCGATATAATTCTGGGGGGGAACCATGACCTGGGGGCAGCCGGAAAAACGGCGATTAAAGAATTCTCCAGCCGGGCCGGGGAATCCCTGGTCTGGACTATGTCGGCTCTCACATCCGAAAATAAATCCTTTTTGGCGGGTCTTGATTCCCGGAAAGTATGGGAAGGGATCCTGCTCTCTCATGGGGGGCCTGGCGATTCTGTCTGGAGCTATATCCTTTCGGAAGGAGACGCGCAGACAAGTTTTCGCTCTGCCGAATTTGCGGTATCTTTTTTTGGGCATACCCACCTGCCGTCGGTTTTTCTTCAGTATCAGGAAAGCTGTACCGCAGCCTACGGCAGCCCGGATCTTACGATAGAAAGCGATAAGGATTTAAGGATGCTCATTAATCCCGGAAGCGTAGGGTTTCCCCGGGATGCTATGGACTCCCATTCCGACGCCAGCCTTAAAAATGCCGCCGCCAGATATGCTTTTTATGATACCGTTACCGGTATCTGGCAGTTCAAACGTCTTGAATATGACCTTAGGGGAGGAGCAAAAAAAATGAAAAAACTGGGTCTTTGGAAGTAACAGCATGATAAAGAATACAACCTCCGTCCGTAACTTGTCCGCCGGGGCTTTGCTTTTGGCGGCGCTATTGCTGCCACTTCTCTTTTCCTGCGCCGGCGGTCCCCGCTTTAATTCCACTCCCGTCCTGACCGCGCCGGAAAACCCGGTGCAGTTCCCCCCGGAAATGCCGCCGGAAAATCCGGCGCAGCTCCCCCCGGAAAAACCCCTTCTTCCCCCGCTTCCGGTTTACATTATGGGAGAGGGCTTAACCGGACGGGAAAACCTTGTGAAATTCCTCCTTGATTCCAACCCCAAGGCGGAAGAAAGCTTTGTTTCGGACCTGGTTGCGGGCTATATAAAAGAAGCGGCTGCCGAAGGGGTTAACCACGATGTAGCCTTTGCCCAGATGTGCCTGGAAACAGGCTTTCTTCGTTTCGGCGGCCTTGTAACGCCGGACATGAACAATTTTTGCGGTCTTGGCGCCATTGGCCCCGGAAAGAACGGGGAACGGTTTCCCGATGCCCCTACGGGGATACGGGCTCACATACAGCACCTTAAAGCCTACGCTACCGAAGAACCTCTTAAGCAGGAACTGGTTGACCCCCGCTATTTTTGGGTACGCTACGGTTCTTCGCCAAAGATCGAAGGCCTTGCGGGAACCTGGGCGGCGGACAAACAATACGCCGTTAAGCTTGAAAATATTCTGGAACGGCTCTATCGGTTTTCTTTTCAATAAAAGCGCATGTACTCCGCAAGCGCATTTTCCCCGCTAATCCAAACAGCACGCCCGGGCGCTTCTCCGGCTGGGTGCTAGATGGTCAAAACTCCTCTCAACGAAACGGGAGCAAATGCGAGGGATGTCCATGACGAAACGAAGCTTCGTACAGTAACCAACTTCCTGGACATCCCCTGATATCGGTTTGTAATTGTGTACACTCTTGCCCGTCAGCTTACTTTGTTTTCTCCTCGCTGATACTCAAAAACTCGTAGAGGGTACGCGAAGCGTGACTAAAGTCCAGAGTTTCCCCCTGTTTCTGGCGCTGGAGGGTTACCCTGCATAAATCAAGGGCGCCGTCGAGGAGGAACGCCGGGATATTGAGGTCTTCAAAGAGTTTCTTCATGTAAGTAAGATCCTTCAAACCTAAG
>JAIRLQ010000273.1 GCA_031259345.1 Treponema sp. | reverse complement strand
AGGATTTTGGGGAGTCTTGAAATAACGCCCAATGAACTTGACTCCATACCATCTCTTTCAACAGTCATCAAGCTTACCAGGAAAGATTATGTCGACCCTTATCCCAATACGCCTCAATGGGTTCCACCTCCGGCGGTAAACGGGCATTTTTGGTTGTTTGCCCTAAGCCCAACCGCGTCCATGCCCATTAACCATATTGTGATTGAGTATTGTTATTCCACCACAAAAGTTCCCTCTCCCTCGGCTTCCGGCGTTATGACAAACTGGTATGTTTCGGCCTGGCCCTATATGTTGATCGATCAACAACCAACAGGAGATACCCCGGTGGAGACCGCTTCGGGTTCAAATTACTATGCCCACCTTACCCATCCGGACAACCGTTTTAATGTAAACTGGTTCGAACTTGATACCTTCCTGTATTCCTATACCGAAGATTCAAACCATAATGGGCGTATAGACAGAATCCGTCTGCAGGCGGCTTTTGGTTTAAACGGTGATTTTACATCCGACGGCGGATTTGCGGTATATGTGGAGGACGATGATTCCAAAGAGCCATACAATGTAATTGGATACCGTATGGTAGAAGAAATAGCCACTCCAACTTCCACAGACCTTGATTCAATTTTTGTCTTGCTTGAGGAAAAACCCTATTCGGATACAAACGCGGCTTTGTTCTGGAAAGTAACAAAAAACAACAGCCTAAAAGACCGGGCCACAGGTTATACTACTATAGGCAAACCCGAGCCCTCAGGCTCCAGCGACCCCGAGCAGAGTAAGGGTGTAACCTGCGACACTGCCCCGCCCAGAATAAACTATGCCCTTACCCTGCCCGGTCATGCGCAATTGTTTTTTCAGGTTTCTGAACCTGTTGATCCGGGCTTAACTGTAAGCGCCATAACAACTCCCGCGGGTACGCCTGCTCCTATAGGCGGGACCGGAAGGGAATTTATTATGGACTTTGGTTCCCCTTACGGCGTTAGCGATTTAGTTTCCGGCGCTGCTTTGTTCTCTGTAACCGGCCTGGAAGATAAAGCGGTGCGGGTTGAAGATCTCCACAGTCCGGCTCCGTCACGGCCATATTACTTTATGTACCCGGAGCCCAAATATCCAAAGAATTATAATTACGAAAAAGACGGCGCGTCATACCAGCCTTATGTTTCGGTGTCAGGAACGGATATGCCCAGTGTCGGAAATGAATTTGTTTATCCACCAAACAAATCCTATGATACCCTTTCAGGCTTAAGCGCGCCTTCGGTAAATCACCGGGTTACTGATGTTTTGGTTTCTGTGCCTCCCTCAATATTAAAACAGGATGATTATTTTGTGTGGCCCGTCTGGGCGCGTTACATTTTACCTGCCAACCCGGATCAGCCCGTTTTGGGCGTAGAAGGGTTTTGGGGTCAAAAGCCTACAGACTCGGGGCTTATATGGGAATTTGACGGTAAAAAATATATTGAAGAACGGGAATCGGTAATGCAGGTTAAGCTTAATGACGCTGTTTCAACCACGCCGGTTCTTCGTTTTGCCGCGGGAATTTCAGACAGATACCGCGCCAGGGCTCTTGACAGCTTCGGCTATGGCCACGGTAATACCGGCCTTTGGCTGCCCCGGGCCTCCGACGCGTCCGATGATTCCACTTCCGTTTCCGACAGCCGTTCACGAATAGGCTTTACCAACATGGTTCCGTATTTTTCTCCCAATTATGCAAATAACACCGGGGTGCTTTCTTCACATAACCTTTATCAATATGAATTCACACCCGGCGTTGACGGCTTTAAAAGCGGAAATACGATAGAATTTTTCTTCCACATACCGGTGTCGCATCCTGATACAACTGACCTTCCGGCCGCAAGGCTTGATATTAAGCCGGGTGCGGCAATACCTTCAAATTGGTACCGCCTGGTAAAGCCTTTTGCTTTTGATGTTCACGATATTACACGTCAGCGTTCGGGCGTTACCATTTTGAATAATGTCATTAATCCTTCCGGCGGGGAATCTTGCTATGTGCAATACCGTCTGGAAAAAGGCGGACAGGTAACAGTTCAGGTGTTTAGCCTGGACGGTTCAATGGTAAGCGTACTTTACCGCGGGCACAGGGACGCCGGTGAATACCGGGCCGCATGGAATGGAACAAACAAATCGGGGCGCGCTGTGGCAAGGGGAATGTATTTTATCCGTGTGGTTGGTCCTGATATAGACGAAATCCGCAAAGTAATGGTTGTCCGGTAAAAAAATATGGCAGAAGCGAAACAAAAAAAATCGGCGTTTATTGCGCTTGTAGGCCGTCCTTCTGTGGGTAAATCGACCCTTGTAAACCTTCTGTGCGGCGAAAAAGTCGCCATTGTAAGCTCTTTCCCCCAGACAACGCGAAACGCCATAAGGGGAATAGTAACCAAAGAAGAAGGCCAGCTTGTTTTTGTTGATACCCCGGGGCGTCATGTTTCCGAAAAAAAACTTAACAAAAAATTAATGGAAGTATCGGACCGGGCGCTTGATGATTCCGAGCTGATTCTTTATGTAGTTGACGCTTCCCGTATCCCGGGTGCGGAAGAAGAGGCGATTGCTTTGCGGATAGCCGGTTCGCAAAAAAGGACTATTGTTGGGATAAATAAAACCGATCTTCCCGCTGTTGACGTCCGGCCATATTTTCAATTTATAAAAGAAAAACTGCCGGAAATCCCTTTGGAAAGGTGTTTTAAAATTTCCTGTGTAACCCGTGAAGGAATTGACGCGCTTCTCGCCTGCATCTTTGAAATGGCCGGTTACGGCGAAGCCTTTTACCCCGAAGAGTATTATACAGATCAGGATATTTCTTTTCGTATAGCAGAGATTATCCGGGAAAAAGCGGTTAACCGCCTGCGGCAGGAACTGCCTCATTCGCTTTATGTTGAAGTAGCCGATGCGGAACTTCGGGAAAGCAAAACCGGGGCGGAACGGCAAACCCTGTGGGTCAGGGCTTTTATAATTACCGAAAGGGAATCCCAAAAAGGAATGGTCGTGGGAAAGGGCGGCGAAATGATAAAAACCATACGTCAAACCGCCCAAAAAGAATTAAACCGCATATTTGACTGGAAGGTGGAGCTTGACCTTAGGGTAAAAACCGGAAAAGACTGGCGGCACAACGATACAATTCTCCGCCGGATTATTGATCGTTAAGAAATTGAATAATCTGTCCTAAAAGTTCATCATAGCTGTCTACACAGGCAATCTGTTTAAAGTCGTCCCGGATTTTTTGCGGCGCCCGGAAAAGGCAGCCCGCGTCCGCTTCCTTAATCATAGCAAGATCGTTAAATGAATCGCCGGCGGCAAACACTTTAATGTTAAGGCTTTTAAAAGCCAGGACGGCATGTTTTTTGCCGTCTTTTTGCCTGAGCCTATAAGCGCTTATGCAGGCATCTTTACCGGTTTCCAGGCTGTTGCAAAACAAGGTGGGGTAGCCAAGCTTTGCCATCAGGGGCTTTGCAAATTCTTCGTATGTATCCGAGAGGATAATAAGCTGCGTCCGTTCCCTTATGCTGTCGCAGAATGAAATGGCGCCCGGAAGGGGCTCCATGCCGCTTATAACCCGCTGTATGTCCGGAAGCTTAAGGTTATGCCGCTTTAATAAATCAATACGGTAACGCATAAGTTTATCGTAATCGGGTTCATCCCGGGTAGTAAGGGCGAAGCCGGAAATTCCGGTAGCTTCAGAAAAAGAAATCCATATTTCGGGGACAAGCACCCCTTCCAAATCAAGACAGATTAAACGCATTGTTCCTCCTGGTATTAAATTAACATAAGGGAAGAAATGATAGCAAGTATATGCTATGCTGGTTTTATGGTTTTGGTGAATGCGGCAAACCCCTTTAAAGCCCCGGTATATTATGAGGAAGAAGTCTCCAGCACTATGGATATTGCCCGCGATCTTGCAAAAAAAGGCGCGCCTCATGGAAGCGTTATTGCCGCGGATTTTCAACAGGCGGGCCGCGGGCGGATACAAGACCGGCAGTGGAAAACGGACAGGGGAAAAAACCTTATCTTTACAATTATATTACGATTTGCGGATTATTCCGCCATGCCAAAGGCACTGGCTTTAAAGGCAGGCCTGGCGGTATCCTTTGGCATTGAAGATTTTGCCCCGGCCCTTAAAGGAGATATTATGATTAAATGGCCAAATGATATAATGATACGTTCCGTAAAAACCGGACAAAAGGGAGCGGGGATTTTAACGGAGGCGGACGGTTCAACCGTTTATTTGGGAGTTGGAGTTAATCTTTTTCAACGGGAATTCCCTTTGGAGTACCGGGCAAAAGCCGGCAGTGTCATTTTGGCTTTGGAAGAACGGGGTATATACGAAAATGAACTTCCCCCCAATGGGCGTTATGTATTGCTTGAAAAAATACTTTCCCGGCTTTACCGGGAATTACACGATGAAGAATGGGCGTTTTCCTGGCAGGCCAGGCTTGACAGGCGTCTTTATAAAAAAGGCGAAACCGTGCGCTTTGCGGAAGGGGCGGCGGATTCCCAAAAAATTACAAACGGCATATTAAAAGGCATTGGCCCGGAAGGGGAACTCCTTATCGTGATTGAAGGGGAAACCAAAGAGCGCCCCTTTATAACAGGCGAACTTCAGGTTTATTAGGGAACCGTTGGTTGTCGCAGCAAACTCCTGGCGGCGCTTTTAACCCAGCCGCTCTTTAAAACCATCGGCGCTTATGTAATTGCCGTCCCGGTAAAATACGCCGTTGCGGTAAAAACGCACATAGGGGATTTCGCGGTTATTAAAGGCGTTTTCTTTAAAATCCATAAACGCCTGATTGTCCAGGCTTTCCCAGCGTTCAATGTCGTATTCAACATAATAGATTGGCGTATTGGGCATTTCTTCTTCAATCTGTTTTAAATTGAACTTCATGGCGGCCCATTGGGGGCACCAGCTTTGGGTTAGGATAATTGCCGCAGAAGGCCCCTCTACAAGGGAAGCGTCAAAATCACCTTTTTCAATTGCGGCTTTACATTCAGCTTCGGTTAATTTTCTTATCATACTTTCAGTATAAAATCCGTTCCCCGTTTCCGCAATACCTGCCGCCGGGGAATCGGCAATGCAATAAACGCTGTAGATAACTCTGCGTCTACGGGCGGGGGCAATCACCTACGCAATCTGCAATGCAAGCGCATTTATTTGCTAATCCAAACAGGACGCCCGGGCGCATCCCCGGCTGGGTGCTAGATGGACGAAGCTCCTCACGCGCTTCGCGCCATGTGTCGTTTTACGTTTATTGTCTTAGGGTTACGTTTTCTGCGTATAACATTTTCCTGGTCGTCGTTTCGCCATACGCACCGCCGGGGAAGCCGCCCGGCGTCCTGTTTGCGTTGTCGGGAAATATGCTTTTCATCTGCCCGGCGGTAGTTACAAGCCCCGCCCTGGAACAG
>JAIRLQ010000271.1 GCA_031259345.1 Treponema sp. | reverse complement strand
TTGAGGATCTGGCTAAGAAGAACAAGAACCGGATCAAAAAACTTATCAAAGACAAGACCGGCGAACCCCTTTACGAAGATATCGACAAGGTTTGGGACGAGATTTCTTTCGTCAAACCTGCCGAGACCGAAGTAGAGCGTTCCAACCGTACCTACATTTATGAAAAAGACAAGATCCGCTCAAAGATTATTCTGATGCTGAACAAACTCAAGGGTATGTACGACTATCAATACCCCGTAGAACGCCGGGTTATTGAGGACAGGCTCCACTTCCTTGAGAGGGACTATTTCAAGTTTGACTACATGATCAATCCCTATCATATTCAGCCCGGCCTTGTCCTGGATGTGGATATTACTTCCATTAAACGGAAGAAAGCTACTCTGGACGGCATGGCGAATGTGCTTAATGAATTCCTTCACGGTGTATCCAAAGGCTTCCAGGATGCGGCCTTCGCTTCCTTCAGCCGGCGGAGAAGCACGGTGCGCGAAGACATCAGCCAGTCTTTCGGTTCCGCGACCGAAGCTCCCCCTCCGGCGGCGCCTGCCGTTTCTGCCGGGGCTTCGTATCTGGATATAATCAACGCCGATGTTCCCGCGGTTAAGGAGGACAAACCCAAGGCTATTGCAGCCCCCAAGAGGGGACGCAGGGCCGCTGCTGTTGGCGCAAAACCGGGTAAACGGGGCGGCGGACGCGGCAAGCCGGCAGGCCGGCGCGGTGGACGCGGCGCACTTAAAGAAGTGTAAAAAAATGTAAGGAGCTGCGCGGGCCTTAACCACAAAAGGCCGTTGCGGCGAAATTTAAAGGGCTGTCCGGAAAGTACCATTTCCGGCAGCCCTTTTTTTGTCTTTTGAATTGCCGGAAAGTTTTATGGGTATCTCTAAAAACCCGGTTGGTTTTCTTTATGCTTTTTTTCTGCGGGAATTAACAAAGCGGGAAAAATCGTTAATATTTTTTACCACAATGCGGTCAGGGTACATTTCCATACGGCGCTGCGTTACAAAATGGCTTAGGGCTTCCCGGGTTTCGGGAATGCTCATGCCTGCCCAGTGAGCTACATCATCTACGGTGGTTTTAAATTCCCTGCTCTCGCTGGATTTATCCATATCCGGGCTGCTTTCATCGAGCATAAGAAACACATCGGCAATTTTTGCCTGGGGGTCGTCCAGGGTAAGAATCATAAAACGCCGCTTGGAATCGTAGATACGTTTGGCAAACATGCGCAAAAGCTTTAGGGCAATCTGGGGGTTCCCCAGCATAAGGATTTCAAAATTCTGGCTGTTGAATTCCAGAACTTTTACCGTATCCAGAGCAATAGCCGTAGCTGAACGGGGGGAATTTTCCAGTATTGCCATCTCTCCAAACATTTCCGAAGGCTGAAGTATGTCAAGGGTACGCTCAATATCGCCAATAATTTTGACCAACTGCACCCGCCCCGACTGGATAAGATAAAAGGTATCGCCGGGTTCAAATTCCGAAAAAATCATCTCCCCTGCCTGAAAAGTCCGGGTAAAACGGCCGAAGGCGGCCATATCCATTCCAGCCATTTTACGCCTCCAACGCCTTTAAAGCCCGCCGGGCTTTGATATGGGTTCCATCCTCTTCATTACCGGGCATGGAAAGGATTTTTTTGTAGAATGTTACGGCCATATCCTTCCGGCTATTCTTCTCGTAGGACTGGCCCATAAAGAACAGGGCGTCTCCTAAATCCGGATGTTTTGGATACTTTGTTATCATAGAAGTGTAATACTTGATACAGTCGTCGTTTTTCCCCAATAAAAAGAGGCAGCGGCCAATCTCGAAAGAACTTTTGGCGGTATATTCGGGGTCTTCGCCGGTATCGACAATTTTTTTAAAGCCCAGGTACGCCTGCTGGTACTTTTGCTGGGAAATAAGGCTTACCGCGTCATAGTAGGCCTTGGCGGTATCCGTAAGGTCGGGCCTGGCATCCTCCGCCTGCGAAGCAAGGGGAGAAAAAGGCTTTGCCCCGCCGCCGCTTCTGGCAAGGGAAATATCGGCGGCATCCAGATCTTTTGCCGCCTGGGCCGCGTGCTTTCCCGAAGGATAATAAGTCAGATACCTGGACAGCACATATTTGGCCTGTGCCCACCTTTTGTTCTTTAGATAATACTGCCCAACGCTAAAAAGGCCTGCCTCGGGGTTTTGCTCTTCCCTTTCCATAAGACTGGAAACCTGGTGATGAATGCGCCGCATCTGGTTGGAAAAAACCTTGAGCATTTTCATGATGATTCTGGTATTTGCCGCGGCCAAAGCTTCAAACTCGGGGATTGTAAAGGACATAATTGACGTGTCCTGCAAGGCAAGCGCGTTTTCTTCCCGGGGATAACGGCCCAGGGCCGATTTTACCCCAAAAAATTCCCCCGGCTGTACCAGATCATGGACATCCTGTCCGGTTTCAATATCCTGGTAGACCAGATTTACAGCTCCTTTTTGAAGGATAAACACCTGATTCGCCGGATCCCCCTGGAAATAGATAAGTGAACCTGAACGGTATTGAAGCGGCTTGGGCATGGCTTTTCCTAATCCTTTGGTTTATGTTCAAAAGCCGGTGATCCCGGTTCCGGCTCGAAAGGCAAATAATCAAGGAGCTTTTTAAAGCCGATCTTTTTTCGGCAATTTATATAAAGACCCGCCGGATCGCCGGAAACAAACATGGGCCTTGTGTCCACGGTGATTTCCGTATAGCCAGCCGGAAGCGTCCCTCCCAATAAATCAATAAAACGCTTTTCCCCGTAAATGGGCTTCCCTGCCAGACAAAGGAGTTCTATATCTTCCATTCCGGCATGTACAAGGTTTTCGTAAGGATCGTTTTCTTTTCCTTTAAGGACCAGAATATCCGCCAGTTTGCCTTTTTCCAGCGAACCTATTCTATCCTGCATCCGGAATGCTTTTGCCGCGTTGATAGTTACCATTTTGAAGATCTGTTCCGCCGCTAAATCCTCTCCGTAAAGCTTGCGGTAAAGTTCTCTTCCAAACTTTATTTCCGCAAGCAAATTGGCAGACCCTGTAGCGGAAGAATCTGTACCGATGGTTACGTTCACCCCGGCTTGTATCATCTTGCGGATCTTGCAGGTTACGTTAAACATAAACATGTTGGAAAAAGCGCACCACGAAACACTGGCTCCGGCTTTGGCGATTTTCTCGATGTCCCTGTCGCTAAAACCTATGCAATGCACAAAAAGACAAAACTCATCCAGTATTTTAAGCCGTTCCAGCCTGTCAACGCTGTCCATGGCTTCGTCTTCAAAACCTTCGGCAAGATGGGTAATAAAAGGCCAGTCATTATCCGCCGCCCGCTGATGCTCAATTTCAAGGCCGTCGCCCCAATTTAGATCGTAGGAAGTTGCTTCATGATTCAGGCCATATTCCAAAAAAGCCCTGACAGGCAAGGTGGGAAGTATGCCGCTATTCAGCTTTTGGGGGAAGTGATCGTTCACCGTGGTAACGCCGGAAAAAAGGCACTTGTAGCCCGAAAGGGCATAAAGCTCTTCCCTGGTCAGGTTGGAACGTTCCTTAAAAGTGTCCGAAGCCTTTAAATCGTTATCCCAGGGAAGCCAGGTAAGATAGAAATTCCCCGGCTTGGGGCCCACCGCGGGCCGGTAATTCCCCTGCAGATGATCGTGGGTATTAATAAGAGAAGGATAAACAAAAGACTTTTCGCCCAGGTTGAACTGCGGCCCACCCTTGGAAGCGGCAATCTTTGATCCCGAAACAGAGAGGTTCCCTGTCCGCACCTTCCTGCCGGATGTAACTACTATCCCATTTTTCAATATAAAATCAGACACTATAACCGTCCTTTCGTCCGCTATACCATTTTATGATCGCATTTCATACTAGTCAACGGCTTCGCCGTTACTTATAGAGAAGTACGGATTGACACGCCGGACATTCCGCTCCCTTCCTTATATTTTCGGAATTTTTGTGCTAGATTTCAATACATGATTGACCCGCCTGAAATTATTGATTCGCAAATGGGGTTCACTCCCCGCCCGCTCAACGGGCTTGTTGATTTACATACCCATTCCAGCGCTTCGGACGGCAGTTTTTCCCCGGCGGAACTTATTGCCGAAGCCGTCCGGCAAGGTTTATGCGCCCTGGCCCTGACAGACCATGACACGATTGGCGGTCTGGAAGAGGCCGCTCGGGCGGCGCGCAAGACGGGCCTGCGTTTTATACCCGGTATAGAACTTCAGATTCAATGGAATCACGACAACGGGGAAAACTCCGGGGAATTTCATCTTTTGGGGTTGGGGCTTTATTCTCCAAGCCCCGGGTTTTTGAAAACCGTTGCGGACCTTGCGCAACGCCGGGAAAACCGCAATCTTGAAATACTTGAACGCATGCGCGAACTCAGTATTGATATCAGCTATGATGAAGTAAAAACGCTGGGCGGCGGCCATTCCATAGGGCGGCCCCACTTTGCGGCCCTTTTGGTAAAACGCCGCATTGTACGCAATATAGAACAGGCATTTTCCCGCTACCTTGGCCGGGGAAAAGCCCTGTATGTGCCTAAAGCCGGCCTGGAATTTGAACGGGCAGTCTCTATTATCAAGGAATCCGGAGGCATAACAGTATTGGCCCACCCTATGTCCCTCTATGTTTCCTGGGGGCGCTTGCCGGTTTTAATAAAAGACCTTAAAGACAAAGGCCTGGACGGCATTGAAGCCTGGCATCCAACCGCAAAAGCCAGCTCCTGCAAACGTCTGGAAGAACTGGGCAAAAGCCTGAACCTCGTCATTACCGCAGGCAGCGATTTCCACGGAGCAAGAAGGCCCGACCGCAAGCTGGGCATCACCGCCGGAGGCCGCAAAATTGACGCCTCCTTCCTGGAAGCCATTCCGCATTTGGGGAATGATTAGAGTTGTTTAATAACTCTAGGAAAGCTCCGGAAACCCCGGTTGGGTTCCCGGAGCTATCATACTTCCCCCCGGCGATGCCCGCTACCCAACCCGCTTGTTAAAATATCGTAAGGGTCATCGCCCAGGCGGCGATGCTCCACGGCTTCAAGGATATGTACCGCGTCTATAAGATCCTTTCCTTCAAGGTCGGCTATGGTGCGGGCTGTTTTAAGCGTTCCGTGGTATGCCCGGCCCGAAAAACCCAATTTGGAAGCGGCCACGCCAAAGACTTCTTTTGCCCTTTGTGTAAGGGGACAAAATTTGTCAATCAGGGAAACGGGTATCCGGGCATTGCGGCGTATCCCGAGGCCTTTAAAACGTTCTTTTTGAAGCGCCGCCGCCTGCGCCACACGGCGGGCAACGACAGCGCTGGGCTCTTCGCTGCCGCCGGACAATACACTTACGCCGGGTGAAGAAGCCGCGGTTCTCAATTCTACCCTGTCCAAAAGGGCGGCGCCAATTCTGCGCCAGTAACGGCGTATTTCATCGGGAGTGCAGAAACAGATGTTGGCCTCGCCCCTCCCGCCTTTAGCCCCGCTTTCCGCCGCATACGACGCGGCGGAAGCCGCGCCAAACCTGCCGCAGGGACAGGGGTTCGCCGCCAGTATAAGCTGAAAATCCGCGGGAAGCCGCACATTCCCCTCCGCCCTGGCTATGGTTACCACCCTGTCCTCCAGGGGCTCCCGCAGGGCCTGCAGTACCGGGGCGCGGAATTCCGTCGCCTCATCCAGAAAAAGCACCCCCAGATGGGCCAGGGTAATCTCCCCGGGCCTGACGCATCTGCCGCCGCCCATTATACCTTCGGTACTTGCCGAGTGATGGGGCGAACGAAACGGCGGGAACCGTATAAGACCGCCGCCGCAAACGCCGCCCGCAATCTCTTCTTTTATCTGCCCTGCCAGGCTGTGAAGGCTGGTTACCTCAACAGCCTCGTTGTCGTCCAGCGGGGGCATGATGCCAGGCATTCTCCGGGCGAGCATGGTTTTACCCGCCCCCGGGGGCCCGAACACCAGAAGGTTATGCCCGCCCGCGGCGGCAATTTCCAAAACCCGCTTGTAACGGTGCTGCCCCCGTACATCCTCGAAGCCGGAACTTTCCAAAATACCCTTTTGCGAAATATCCCCGGCCTCGCCCGCATCGTCTTCAGGAAGCTTCCCGGATTCACCCCGTACCAAGAGGGCATGAAACACTTCGCTTAATGATGAAGCGGCAAAGTAATTTCCTTTCATAAGAATGGCCGCTTCTTTTGCGTTTTCCGCGGGTACGATAAAATCCCGTATATCCGCTTTAAGCCCCGCGGCGGCGGCAGCCAGGACGCCCCGCACCGGGCGGACGCGCCCGGAAAGCTCAAGCTCGCCCAGTACCATCAAACTATCCGGCGGCGGGACCAGGCCCGCGGCAGCCATCACCGAAACGGCGATGGGAAGATCCAGGGCGGCGCCTTCTTTTTTAAAACCCGCCGGAGCAAGGTTGATAAGGATACGATCCGCCGGAAAGTCAAGGCCCGAATTGCGAAAACTTGCCCGAACCCGCTCGCGGGCTTCCTTTACCGCGCCGTCCGCCAGCCCCGAAATGTCTATGCCCGGAATACCCCTTCGTATATCGGCCTCTACCCTGATAATAACGCCCTCGGCCCCGTAGGGCGCGTAAGATGTAACATGCATACCCTTTATACGGGTTTATAATGCAAGGCGCATTAGCCGGGGCGCATTAAATGCGGGATAAAAGTATTTAAAAAGCGGCCCGCAATACACGCGCATTAGAAGTGTACCAATCTACTGTAGAAGTGTACCAATCTACTGTAGAAGTGTACCAATCTACTGTAGAAGTGTACCAATCTACTGTAGAAGTGTACCAATCTACTGTAGAAGTGTAC
>JAIRLQ010000262.1 GCA_031259345.1 Treponema sp. | reverse complement strand
GGGCGAGGTTCCCCTCCGGAAGATCCGGTTTTGGCAGCAGCGGCGTGCTAAAAGCGCCCTTTAAAACCAGGGTTTCAAGCTTTTCCAGATTAAGGGAATAATTTTCCATGGCAAAGCGTTCGGCTTCGCCAAGGGCGGCATCTACATTGATGGTCTTCCAGAACCTAAGCAGTTCACCCACCGCAAGATTTGTAATCGTTACCACAGGAGTCGCCGCAAGGACGGTAATGATGACAAAAAAGATTAAGAGCTTTGCTTCAAAACGGCTGCCTGTACGGTGGCCCAGGTAATTCCGCAGCACCCTGGCGCCGGATATAACTAGAAACACCAGAAGCACCGCGGGAACCGTAAAAAAGGCTATAAGGACCCGGGTTTCGGGAATTGCGCCATCCTGTAATATATCCGAAAAAAAAGAACGAGAGAGAAGAATTGTCAAAAGGGCCAGAAGGAAATATATAAGTACAAGGCCCCGTATATCTATAATTGGATGTTTGGACCGGGTTCCTCTACCCACGCCAAAGCGGAGATCTTTCATTCCTCTTCAAATTTTAATTCAAAAAGGCGGGATAAAACTTCAACCGCTTTCAATTCATCTTCGCCTTCGGCAATAATTTTTAATTCTGTGTTGTACGCGGCGCCCAAAGTCAAAAGCCCCATGATGGATTTGCCGTTTATTCTGCCGGTATCTTTTTCGTAATAAATATTACAGTTTAAATCTTTCGCCGCTTCTACCAGCATCGCCGCAGGCCTTGCATGAATACCCGCGCGGTTAACAATTTTTATGATCTTCTCTGTCATTTTACAGTCTCCTAGATTACATCTTCACTGCCAAAGTAAACAGACCTGGCGTTATCGCTTTCTATCCATTTGAGTATATTTTTGTTAAATTCTCTGGCGGCGTTATAACCCATTTTTTTAAGCCTTTCGTTCATCGCCGCGGTGGCAATAATAACCGGTACATTGCGGCCCGGCTTAACCGGAATTTCAATTTGAGGGATATTAACCCCCAAAAGTTCCATGTGCTTTTCGTCCATACCTATGCGGTCATAGTTTTTTTTGGAATCCCACTCTTCAAGCTTTACCACAAGCTGTATCTGTTTTTTGTCCCTGATGGCGCCTACGCCAAAAAGGTGGGTTAAATTAATGATCCCCAGCCCGCGGATTTCCATGTGGTGGGCTATGATCCTGTTGGCTCCGGAACCCATAAGAATATTCCCCGAAACACAGCGGATTTCTACCATGTCGTCGGCTACAAGGCGGTGCCCCATTTTAATAAGTTCCAGGGCGGTTTCGCTTTTGCCCACCCCGGAATCCCCCAGGATTAAAATCCCCAGGCCGTATACCTCTACCAAAACGCCGTGAATGCTCTGTCTTGGAGCGTATATGTCCGAGAGCACCCGCATAAGCCGGGCGCTGAATTCCGCAGTGGGAAGGGCGGTCTGCAAAATAGGACAATGGGCGCCCTTGGCCTCGCTGAAAAACGCTTCGTTGGGGACAAGGTTATGGGTAAAAATGCAGCAGGGGATGGAATAGGTAAACATTTGCCTTAAATTTTTTACGTTGCCGTCAGCTTCCATTTTACGCAGATAAGCCACTTCGCCCCGGCCGTAAATCTGAATTCTGTTGTATGCGAAAGAATCGAAAAAGCCGGAAAGCGCCAGCCCCGGCCGGTTAAGATCGGGAATGCTGATTTCCCGGGTTAAGCCTGTCCGCCCGCCAATGCAGATAAGCTCAAGGGCATTGTGATCCTTTAAATCAAGATCCAAAAGGTCAAGGACTGTAAATTTCCTGTCGGACATAGCTCTATCATAATAAAAAATACATTTTCGGGGAATAGGGTGTTTCTACGT
This sequence comes from Treponema sp., assembly GCA_031259345.1. GTDB lineage: Bacteria > Spirochaetota > Spirochaetia > Treponematales > Breznakiellaceae > JAIRLQ01. The sequence goes on along the minus strand of JAIRLQ010000262.1, from coordinate 752 downwards.
TTGACAAAATGCCGCAATCCGGTATACTAAAGTACAGGGTGCGGCAGGTAGATATGCAAAGGTACAATGATGAAGAAGTATCGGCGTTTTGCATGATATTGAACCCGATTTATTGGGTTTGACGTGGATAACAGCCGTTCTATTGTAAAACCCGGGCAAATAGCGTATATTTAAGGCGATGTTCAGCCCAGAATTAAAGAGCCTTATAATTCAGGTCATCACTTCCTGGCAGGTGCTTGTGGTTACAGGCGTCCTGATTGTGTATATTTTTCTGGTTAATTATGTGGGCCGGCTTTACAGGCGGGGGAAGCCCATCCCCATGCCAAAACCCGGTTCAAAGAAAGCTGCCCGGGAAAGTAACGCCGCTCCCGAACCGGACGCCGATGACCAGCTTGGACTGGAAGAAAAACCTCCACAAAGCTAGAACCTGGCGGACTTGTTGCTTTTTCACCTTTCAGACGCAAAAATCCCGATAAAGGGGTTCCGCCTGTTGGGGGGATGATACTTGCTATATTACCTATGGTAAGCGGCATTATTTCATAAACCGGTATCCAGCGCCCCACACGGTCTGTATATGCTGCGGTTTTGACGGATCGCTTTCGATTTTTTCCCGCAGCCGGTTAATATGTACGGTAATAGTATTCAGATCGCCAAATGTATCCTCACCCCAAACTTTGTCATAGAGACGTTCTTTGCTCAAAACTATTTCAGGATTAGAAGCGAAAAATAAAAGCAGTTCATATTCCGTATTG
>JAIRLQ010000260.1 GCA_031259345.1 Treponema sp. | reverse complement strand
ATTACTTTCTTCATTTTTTAGTTAATTCTCATTTGCACATCTTATTTTAGATGCGCACAACCTTTATGCGGCAAGAAGATCCCGATCGTGTTTTATTATACATAAACACAAATAAACCTCACCACCAAGTACAGTAACACAGGAAGCTAATGAATAAATCAATATAATTGTATTAAAATCTTTGGTATAAAAATTAGCAATAAAAAGCGCCATAAACCTCACTACCATGGAAAAAAAAGCGAAAATAAGCATATATTTTGTTTTTTCAAACACTCTGAGGGCGGCACTGCCCATTCCTCTTATTAAGAACGCGAAAGAAAACGGGATTAGTATTTTTGCAATATACCCGGCTTCTACCCATGCATTGCCAAATAAAATAGAAAAAAACAGAGGGGCTAAGAAAAAAATAAAAACTGATATTACTACCCCAATAACAGCATTTAGCATCAATAATTTTGAATATACGGGCCAAATTTGCCGAATGCCTTTCCTTGCCGCCATATCTGATTTAATAATGTTGTGTACATTACTTGAAATCAATGATGTCCCATGGAATATAACCTTGTGGGCAAGTCCGTATAATCCTATTGATTGTACAGAAAAAAGGGGGGTTAAAAACAGAACGGGCAAACTATTTGAAAAACTTTCTATGAAATTGGCGAGGGTGAAATATTTTGGGAAATTGACATATCGTTTGGCTATCGATAATAATTCTCTATAGTTTTCTGGTTTTATCATATCATTTTTTGTTTTAATAATCATATATATATTTGATATAAAATAACCAAATGTCAAACCCCATACCAGTCCGTAAGATGGCATTAGATAAAATAAAAAATACTGCGAAACAACTATTGATACAGCCTGCAAAACCGCATACAGGGCGTTTCTTTTAAACTGCCTTTTTCTGAGATTCCAATACTGATAAAGCAAATTGGTTAACTGTAAAAATACACTCATGCCTAAAACTATTTTTAAATTTTTATATATTGCAAAATAGTCCAGAGGAATAAATAATATTATAACAACCGCCAAGGACAGCAGGAATGAGAGTATAAAACAAAAACACATTATTAGTTTCGCTTTATACTCATCTTTTTCTATTATGATTGGTTCATGGTACCCCAGAACTCCAACAGAATATGCGATACTTAGAACAGACTGGAATATAGCCAAAACACCAAAGGCTTCTTGATTGTACAGCCTGGTCAATATCGGCATGAGCAATAGGCTGATTATCTGTGATGCCAGCGTCCCGCTTACCAATACAGTAAAATTTTTGAAAAGATGGTTTGAGAATATATGTTTGATTTTATTCATGAAATAAGAATTGACAAATAGTTCCATTCCGCCATTATCCGGCTTATTGCTTCACCACCGTTACCGCCCCCTCCCGCGCTAAACCGAAGTATCTCCGGTTTTGCCGCTTACATGGGCAATCATTTTTGTTACGGTCTCCCCGCAATTAATGGGGATAAGCTGTATGCCGGGATGAGCTTGGGCAAAGACCCGGAAAATTTCATCCGCAAAGCCCTGGCCGATAAAGTCCACACCGGTAAAATCCAGTGTTACTTCAAGAAAACGGTCAAAACGGTTCATCAGGCGTTTTGCCTGGGACCGGGACATAAGGGACTCGCCTTCATATTGCATCAACTGCACCGGAATGGCGGTTCGGTAAAATCCCGGTTGTTTGTCAGGGTCAGAATATTCGTTGAATACATCGGCCAGGGTAAGTTTTGATTCCACGCTTATTTCCATGGTTATCGTAGTACCCTGGCAGCGGTCAATCTTGGAAACTTCAATGCGGCTACCGTTCTTAATCCAGGAAAACGACAGGTTTTCCGATGCGATGGAAAATACATCAAAAATTCGGGAAGTGAAAAATATGCCTTCCCCTGAATGCCGCTGCGGATCGGACGTGAATTTTCCCTTAACTATTTCCAGAACGGCATGGCCTGCTTCCTCAAGGCCAAGATCGTTCTTTATTTTCGTAAAAATGCCGATGCCGTAATCAATAACGGTAAACCGTATATTTTCTCCATTCCGGTTTACTTTTATTTTGAAAGTTTGGGATCCCGAATGTTCAATGGCATTATTAACCATTTCGGTAAACCCATACTGGCATATCTGTACAACATTTTGAGCTATTCCCGTCAAGTGAGGCGCTATATCTTTTCGCCAAATCACGTCTTCATCGGGAGAAGGCTGCAATGGGAACGTGCATTCAAAATCCTCTGTGTCCACCCTCACCCCCGCACCACCGTTACCGTCCCCTCCCGTGTCCAGCCAAGGCGTTCCTCCCAGGGCGTTTCCTTCGCCTGGGGGCGGCGGTCGAATATGACGAGGTAGGCGGGGGCGGCGGCGTTTATCCGGTCGCGGTATCGCGCTATTTGTTCAAGGCTCTCGGCCTGGACCGTTTCGGGCGTTTCGTATTTGTGTACCAGTTTCACTTCCAGAATAAACCAGCGCTTCCGGTATTCTACCGCCAGGTCCATGCGCCCCCGGCCCGCCGCATATTCCCGCTCAATGCGGCCTCCCCCGTTTATTACCCGCTGCAAAAACGCCATCAGAAGGAGATGGGGAAAGGCTTCGGTATAATCGGACTTCTCTTCCCAGATTTCCGAATGTTTCCGCCAGAATTGCTGGAACTCCCGTAGCAGGGCATCCATGTCCAGGGAACCGTCGGCTTTCTGCCACTGCCAGGAGGAAGGGGGCGGCAGATTATCGTGGTAGCCCGCATTCAGGTAGCGGGTTAAAATGTCCGCATAAATGGGGTTGGCAATGACAAAGCCTGTTTCGGTGGTCCAGGAAATCAGCCCCAAATCCATCGCCAGTTGCACATCAGAGTTGGTCCTGTTGATACCGGGATCGACGGCGCCGATAATGATGGACTCTACCACCCGCCGAATTTTGGGGTCCCGCAGCCGGACTTCCAAAGCGTCCAGATGGGTTTCCCGGGCCTGTATCATCTGCTCCCGCGCCTCCATGATATGGTCAACCGTAACCGTTTCCCGGCTGTTCTCGTCCAGAATCCGCATAGTGGCCCGTTTGAACAGGGAGTTGACTATCCAGGGCTGGCCCCGGGACTGGTCGTACACATAGTCGAGGGCTTCTCCGGTAATCTCCTGGCCGGTCTCCCCGGTCCGCTGGGCAAACAGTCTGGCAATGTCCTCCCGCCCAAAGTTGGACAATACCACGGAGTCCTCTTTAATATTGAAGGGGGAACCGGGATTGGGCGCAACGCCGCCCTTCGCGGCGGTGATGTAATCCTTAAGATCCCGCATCCCCACCAGCGCCACGGAGGCAGGAAACACGCCGGTTCCCCGTGTCGCAAAGCCTCCCCGTAACTGCCGCAGAAAGCTGATGAGGGTTTCATCCACCAGAACATCGGTCTCATCAAAAAGCACAATCAGGGACTTGGGGGCTACTAGTTCCGACCAGTTCTTCAATATATCACTGAGCATACTGGTGGCAACCGTGGTCTTTAGTTCCGGTACCGGAACACCAAAGGCCGACGCATATTGCCTAATCGCCTCACACATAGTCGGCATGGCCCGTTCCGGTTCGGCTATCCCCTGACAGCTTTCCACGCTGACATAACAGGCAAGGGCGTTATTGCCGTTAAACCGGCCGCTGTTAATCTCCCGCATCCAGTTCTGTAAAAACGTGGTTTTTCCCGTCTGCCGGGGGGCGTGGAGCACCCAGTAAAGCTGATCCCGGATATAACGGTGGAGCTGGGCTCCCACCAGGCGTTCTTCCGGGGGCAGCATGTAGTGATCCCAAGGGTTACAGGGGCCGGTGGTATTAAAAAACCGGACCGGGCGTTTTATTTTGTCTGCCGTGATCATGACTTTTAGTATACCCTGAATTCTTCCCCTTGTCAGACCCGCCGCCGACCGGCCTTACCCCGCCGCGGAAACCGGCTGATTTGCCGAAATGTCCGCGGGTTCGGCTTCGCCGGCGCGGAGTTTGATGGCCGGGGGGATTTTCCACAGTCCCAGCCCTTCCACTATCTTTTCGCAGGCCGTCCCATCGCCGTAAGGGTTATGGGCCTGGGCCATTTTTAAATAAACGGCTTTATCGCCTAACAACAGGTTTATGTTTTCTATTATTGCCTCGGCGTCGGCCCCCACAAGTTTTACCGTCCCGGCTTCCACCGCCTCGGGGCGCTCGGTGGTGTTCCGCATTACCAAAACAGGCTTGCCCAAGGACGGCGCTTCTTCCTGCACCCCCCCGCTGTCAGTCAGAATCAAATAGGAATGTTGCATTAAAAAGACAAAAGGCAGGTAATCCATGGGGGGAAGTAAATATATATTGGAAACATTTGCCAAAAGTTCATACACCGGTTTTTGTACATTCGGGTTTAAATGCGCCGGGTACACAATATCAATATCGGGGTGATCAAGGGCTATTGTCCTGAGCGCATGGCAGATGTTAAAAAAACCTTCACCAAAATTTTCCCGGCGGTGGCCGGTTACAAGAATATATTTCCTGTCCTTCCTTATACGGTATCCTTTCCGCTTTATTTCCCGCCGCGTCTTTTCCCGCAGTCCGGTTCTGGTATTAATAATATCAACCGCCATCAGCAGCGCGTCAATGACCGTATTACCGGTAACGATTATTTTTTCCGCCCCTATGTTTTCCTTCAATAGATTTAACCGGGATCCCTGGGTAGGGGCGAAGCAATATTCACAAAGCCGATCCGTTAATTGGCGGTTCATTTCTTCCGGCCAGGGGGACGTCATATTATAGGTGCGCAGTCCCGCTTCCACATGGGCCACAGGTATCTGTTCGTAAAAAGCCGCCAGCGCGGCGGCCAGGGATGTGGTGGTATCGCCATGGACAAAAACCATGTCGGGTTTCGATTCCCGCAGTACGCCGCGCAGCCCCAGCAGGACTCGTGAGGTAACATCAAATAGATCCTGACCGGGGGTCATAATGTTCAGGTCGTATGCCGGAATAATATCAAAAATTTTTAGTACCTGGTCAAGCATCTGACGGTGCTGACCGGTTACACAGATTTTGACACGAACATGGCTGGGGTATTTTTCAAATTCCTTTACCAGTGGAGTCATTTTTATTGCCTCAGGACGGGTACCAAAAACAAGTAATAAATTTTTCAAAGCATCCCCCTTTAATATCTTCGAACACCACAAAAATCTATTTCAGTTTTGCCCGTATCTGAAGGCATCCGCAAAAACGCTTTATGGCGCACCAGCCATACCACAATATCCGCTTTCTTATAAGCTTCTTCGTAAGGGGTTAATCTGAAAACCGGATGGTTTTCTATATTCGGTTCCGAAATCAATACTTCCGCATCAGATTCGGCAATAATCCGCTTGGTAATAAATATGGCCGGCGATTCCCGCAAGTCGTCAATATCGGGCTTAAAGGTCAAACCCATGCAGGCTACTACCGGCTTTTTACCGGTTTTTTTAAAGACCTGAGAGCAGAGGTTCAAAACCTTATCAGTACACCAGTCCGTTTTATAGTCATTGGTTAACCGGGCCTGTTTAATCAGACGGGTCTCGGCAGGAAAGTCGGCTACAAGAAACCAGGGGTCCACCGCAATACAGTGTCCCCCCACACCGCAGCCTGGCTGTAACAAGTTTACCCGGGGATGCTTATTGGCCAGGTCAATCAAGTCCCATGCATTAACGCCGATCCTGTCACAAATAAGGGACAGTTCATTGACAAACGCTATCATGACATCCCGGGAGGCGTTTTCCGCCAGCTTGCATATTTCCGCGGTGCGGGCATTGGTTTTATGCAGGGCGCCGCGGACAAAACGGGCAAAAAAATCCGCTCCACGATCGGCAGATTCGGGATCGAGGCCTCCGATAACCCTGTCATTATGTTCCAGTTCGTAAAGGATATTTCCCGGCAGTACCCGCTCAGGACAATAGGCTATAAAGATTTTACCCTGTAATTCCGGCCGTTCCCCGAAAATTACCGCCGCCATTCGCTCGGTAGTTAAAACTGGTACGGTAGATTCAATGACAACCAGGTTCCCCTCCCTCAGGCAGGGGATAATCATCCTGATCGCGGATTCCACATAGGAGGTATCGGCCAGATGATTCTCTTTAAAAGGAGTAGGCACGACAATGAAAAAGGCAGCCGCCTCTTCGGGGATCGATGCCGCCCGCAGTTGTCCCTTGCTCACTACCGCCTTTACCATACGGTCCAAATCGGGTTCAAAAAAATGGGCCTTCCCCTGATTCACAATATTCACCACATCAGGATTAGTATCAACTCCCACAACCTCAATCCCATAACTTGCCGTCAGAGCCGCGGAGGGAAGACCAATATAACCCAAGCCCATATAAACTGCTTTCATTACGCCCCCGGTGATTGCGCGACCCCGGCCCCCCAGGGAACATTGATCCGGCCGCCCACGGAAGCCCTTAACGCCCGCCGGTTCAGAAAGTGAAGCGCCGAAAAAAACCCTATCCCCACCGCATAGGCCAGAAACAGGATAACCAGGGAAAGATACCCCGGAAGTTTAACCGCCATATACACCAGGACGCCCAGACAGAGCTGCAGGGTAAAAAGTACGGCGTCAATACGCCGGGGGGAAAGCCCCAGGTTCATGAGTTTGTGGTGGGTGTGGGCCCGGTCGGGACTGTCGATCCGCCTCCCCTCCCTCATACGGCGCCACACCGCCGCAGTCGTATCCAGTATGGGAATCTGCAGTATGGCGGCGGCATAGAGGATTGGCAGCCTTCCAGAACCGGTCCCCCTTCCCATCAGGGGAAGGAGGGCCAGGGTAAAGCCCAGAAAATAGGCGCCCCCGTCACCCATGAATATCTTTGCCCGGGGAAAGGGGGCGTTGAACACCAGAAAACCAAGTATCGCGGAGGCAAGACAGGCGCAGAGCAGGAGGGTAACGCCGCCGGCCCCCAGAAAAACAGAGATTCCCCCAAAACTTAATACCGCCAGCAGGGAAACTCCCCCCGCAAGCCCGTCAACCCCGTCAATAAAGTTAACCGCATTGGTCATCCCCACAATCCACAGAAAGGTAAGGGAATAGCGGAACAATTCCCACCCGGAGAAACTTAAAAAATCAGCACGGTCAATATAAACAAACCTGTCAAAAACATGGCCGGACAAAAGAACACAGAAGGCCGCGCCTGTCTGAAAGATAAGTTTGTAGCGGGGGGCCAGGGGTTTAAAATCATCCCATACACCGCTTATCAATATGAGAACAAAGGCCACCGCCACCGGAAGAAATTGAAAAGTGAAGTGGATCCCTTCAAAGCGGAAACCGGCAATAACGAAAAATATGATGAAGGAAAACACAAAACCGATCCCCCCCAGCCGGGGGATATTCCCGTCGTGGATCTTCCGTCCACCCGTGCGATCGTACCAGGCCATCCGATGGGAAACTCTCAGAATTAAGGCCACCAGAGAGAAAGACAAGACAAAAGAACCGAAAACCAGAAAGGGCAATCTGAAGATCATAAAAACCTCCATGCCTGTTCTTACCCGGCCCGCAAAGGCGTAAAATAAAAACAGACGGCAATATTGTCAAAAGGTTCTTTAAAACAAAACCTCTAGCGCGCTTTATCCCAATAAAACTCCGAACTTAGATTCTCTGTGTTTTATAACACAGATGGTTCTGAAAACCGTTGTATTCACCATCACAGCCGTACCCTGCCGCAAGCGGATAGAGAATGTCTCCGCAGACAGACCTATCCCCCGCAAAAGGGAAAACTTCTTATCTCTCTTGCATCCGGACGCCGCCGAAACAGGCTCCCCGGATTTGCCGCCTTTCTATCTGCGGCTCATTTCTTACAAAAACAGACCTGTTTTTTAAATAAAAGAGTTATCCGGAAACATCAGTTCCCTAACACATTCCATGAAAAAAATTGCTACAGCGACCCCCGCGTTGGTGGGCATTGAAAAC
>JAIRLQ010000157.1 GCA_031259345.1 Treponema sp. | reverse complement strand
CGACCTTTCCGGCAGCCAGCTTTATTCATGGCTTATGGACAAAAGTATGGCTATCAGTTCCGGCAGCGGGGTGTACGGAATCCCCTACGCGGTGGAAACCTATGGCATTATTTATAACGATGCCATCATGAGAAAATATTTTGCCCTTCCCAACAAAGGGGTAAGTTTTAGCGCAATGTCGCAAATAAAAAACTTTGCCGACTTTAAAGCGCTTGTTGAAGATATGACCGCCCGCAAATCCGATCTGGGCATTGGCGGGGTGTTTGCCTCTACTTCTTTTGCCCCCGGCGAAGATTGGCGCTGGCAGACACACCTTGCGAATCTGCCGATTTATTACGAGTACCGTGATAAAAACGTAGGTGACCTGGATCAAATTCAACTGACTTACAGCAAAAATTATCAGAATATTTTTGACCTCTATATTAACAATTCCATAACCGGTCCAAAAATGCTTGGCGCCAAGACCGTCGGTGATTCCATGTCGGAATTTGCTACCGCTCAGGTTGCTATGGTGCAAAACGGCAACTGGGCATGGGGCCAGATTTCCGGCGATCAGGGCAACAAGGTTGCCGCAGAGGATATTAAATTTTTCCCCATTTACACCGGGGTTCCGGGGGAGGAAAAACAGGGCCTTTGTACAGGTACGGAAAATTTTATCTGCGTAAACAGCAAGGCCACCGCCGCGGATCAGGAAGCTTCGTTGAAGCTGCTTGAATGGCTTTTCGGCAGCGGCGCGGGCAAAAAAAACGTAAAAGATGTTCTGGGTTTTGTGGCTCCTTTCAGCACTTTCGGCGTCAACGAGCGGCCTTCGGATCCTCTGGTGCTGGAAATGTTCCGCTATTTGGATGATTCTTCCCTTACTTCGGTGTCCTGGAATTTTACCACTTTCCCAAGCCAGGAGTTTAAAAACGAATTAGGGGCAAACCTGGCGGCGTATGCCCAGGGGAGCAAAAGCTGGAATGATTTAGCCCAGGCGATGGTAAAGAGCTGGGGTTCGGAGAAGGCTGCTTTGCAATAAAGGGAACTAAAGAAGCTGTCCGAACAAGTTTTTCAAACTTTTCGGGCAGCCCCAAGGTTTCTTCTGAAACGGTTTCTAAAAAGGAGGGTATTGTGGATAAGTCTTTGCGAAAATATTTTCCGCTTTTTGTGGGGCCTACGCTCATTGCGTTTTTGATTGCCTTTGCAGTTCCTTTTTTAATGGGGATCTGTCTTTCATTCGCCAGATTTACAACTGTTACCGATGCCAGGTGGGTGGGCTTTGACAATTATGTCAGGGCTTTTTCCAATAGGGATTTTTTAAACGCCCTCCGGTTTTCCGCAGGCTTCACGGTTGTTTCCGTATTGATTATCAATGTTGCGGCCTTTGCGCTGGCATTGCTGCTTACGCGGGGGTTTAGGGGAACCAATGTATTCCGCACGATGATCTTTATGCCAAACCTTATAGGCGGCATCGTGCTGGGCTACATCTGGCAGTTTATCATCAACGGCTTTTTAAGCCTCTTTGGGGTAACCATCACGGTTGATCCAAAGTATGGCTTTTGGGGGCTTATCATTCTTTCGGATTGGCAGTTTATAGGTTATATGATGATCATTTATATTGCCGGAATTCAAAATATTTCGGGGGATATACTTGAGGCCGCCAGGATTGACGGGGCGAATGGTTTTACCGTACTCCGCAAAATTACCATCCCCCTGGTGATGCCTTCCATTACCATTGCGCTTTTTATGACCATCACCAATTCGTTTAAAATGTTCGACCAGAACCTGGCGTTAACTGCCGGGCTTCCGGGGAAGGAAACCGCCGGGGTTGCCCTGGATATTTATAATACTTTCTACAGCCGCGCAGGCTGGGAGGGCGTTGGCCAGGCGAAGGCATTAATGTTCTTCCTTTTGGTGGTGTTAATTTCGCTGGTCCAGCTTTCCATTACAAGGAAACGGGAGGTGGTAAGTTGAAAGACATTAAAGAAGCGGGCAGGATTCATGCAAGCGAAGCGCTGGTAATTATTATTTTACTTGTTATCTCCCTGGCTTTTATTATGCCGATCTTTTTGGTGCTGATGAATTCATTTAAGAGCAAACTCTTTGTAGTCAATACTCCCTTCGCCTTTCCGGAGGCCGAATCTTTTATGGGATTAAGGAACTATATTGAAGGAGTAAAGGCAACAGGCTTTTTCCGCGCGGCGCTTTGGTCGTTGTTTGTTACGGTTTTTTCCGTGGGGATTATCGTGCTGTTTTCCTCAATGACCGCCTGGTTTATTACCCGGTCAAGCGACATTTTTAGCAAGGGCCTTTACTTTGCTTTTGTTTTCGCCATGATTGTGCCTTTCCAAATGGTGATGTTTCCCCTGACCAAGGTGGCGAATCTGCTTCATCTGGATAATCCGGCGGGCATTTTGCTCATCTACCTGGGATTTGGCGCCGGGCAGTCGGTGTTTTTGTTTTCGGGCTTTGTAAAATCTGTGCCCATTGCGGTTGAGGAAGCCGCCATTATAGACGGCTGTAATCCGGTAAGGAGTTTCTTTAGCGTGGTGCTGCCCATGTTAACGCCTATTGCCATTACTGTTTCAATTCTCAACACCATGTGGATTTGGAACGACTTTCTTTTGCCTAACCTTGTTATCGGTTCGGAGTACCGTACCATTCCGGTTGCGGTGCAGTACTTGCGGGGCGGCTACGGTTCCATCGACATGGGTTATATGATGGCAGTGATTGTGCTGGCTGTTATCCCAATTGTTGTTTTCTATTTTGCCTGCCAGAAGCACATTATTCAGGGTGTTACCGCGGGTTCTGTTAAGGGGTAAATGGCAAAACAATGGAAAAAAGGATAACGGGTGAATAATCCTCCTTTGGAAAGTAAACGCGCCGCGGGAATTTTGCTGGCAGTGAGCAGTCTGCCTTCTCCCTACGGTATCGGAACTTTCGGCAAAGCCGGAAGGGACTGGATCGATTTTCTCGCGGCGGCAGGCCAAAAGTACTGGCAGATTTTGCCGCTGGGTCCCACCGGCTGGGGTAACAGCCCGTATCAATGCTTTTCCGCATTTGCCCTTTCTTCCTATTATGTTGATTTGGATCTTCTTGCCAAAGAAGGCCTTGTAAAACAAAATGAAATCCAGGATATTTTCTGGGGAGCTTCTCCCGAGGTGGTTAATTACGCCGTCCTTTATCACCACCGGGAAAAAGTGCTGCGCCTGGCTTTTAGACGCTTTATATCAACAAAAGCGTTTCGGGGGTTTAGGGAAAAGTATCACTTTTGGCTGGATGATTATGCCCTCTTTATGGCGCTAAAACGCAAACATAACGGTCGTTCCTGGCTTGAATGGGAAGAAGATCTTAAGGTTAGGAAAACCGCCGCCCTGGAAAAGGCCCGGGAAGAACTTAAACAGGAAATTAATTATCAAATTTTTGTTCAATACCAGACGTTCCGTCAGTGGAATGAATTAAAAAAATACGCAAACCGCAAAGGCATTTTAATTATTGGGGATATGCCGATTTATGTTTCTATGGATTCTGCCGACACCTGGGCGGACAGCGGGTATTTTCAGCTCGATGATAAAAGACGCCCTTTAAGTGTTTCGGGCTGTCCGCCCGATCCCTTTGCCAGGGACGGTCAGCTTTGGGGCAATCCCCTTTACCGCTGGGATGTGATGGAAAAACAGGGGTTTGCCTGGTGGATGCTCCGGCTTAGGGAAAGCCTTTCGCTTTACGATGTAGTGCGTATAGATCATTTCAGGGGTTTTGAAAGTTATTATTCCATTCCCGCCGGGGACAAAACCGCCGCCAGGGGCAAATGGGTAAAAGGCCCGGGTTTTGCCTTTATCGAGACGATACATAAAAACCTGTGCGGCGCGGCAATCATCGCCGAAGACCTGGGCTTTCTTACGCCGGAGGTCAAGGCCCTGCTTGAAGCTTCCGGCTTTCCGGGCATGAAGGTGCTGCAGTTTGCCTTTGATTCCCGGGAATCCGGGGATTACATGCCTTACACATATCACCGTAATTGTGTAGTCTATACAGGTACTCATGACAACACGACCAGCGCCGGCTGGTTTAAAACGGCCCCGGCGGAAGACATAAAAGCAGCCTGCGAATTTTTAGGTCTTAAAAAACCCCGGCAAGGCTGCCGTGCTTTTATACGCGCCGCTTTTGGGAGTGTTGCCAATCTTGCGATTATTCCCATGCAGGACTGGCTGGGTCTGGGCGTCAAAGCCCGCATGAACGCCCCTTCCACTACGGGTGACAACAACTGGCGCTGGCGGGTCCTCCCCGGCCAGCTTACGATGGATCTGGCAGGCGAAATTAAAAGGCTTGCCAAAATATATGGACGCTGATCTTTTCGGGAGAATCTGTATGGCAAAAGGTAAACTATCGGTAAAACAGAAGCTTGGCTTTGGTATTTTTGATCTTGGGGGGAACAT
>JAIRLQ010000121.1 GCA_031259345.1 Treponema sp. | reverse complement strand
TCCTGCGATCCGTTTTTCTAAAGCCGCGATCCGTTTTTCAGGTCCTGCGATCCGTTTTTCAGGTCCTGCGATCCGTTTTTCAGGAGCCGCGATCCGTTTTTCTAAAGCCGCGATCCGTTTTTTAGGAGCCGCGATCCGTTTTTCAGGTCCTGCGATCCGTTTTTAAACAACGCTATTATTTGTTTCCAATGTTTTCGCTTGTGTTATGTTTGACAGCGCCGCTTAAAAGTCTTCAAAAAATATTCCCACAAGGCGCTCGACAGTGTTTGTCTGGCTGTGATTCAGAGGCTGGGACGGTTTTGTGTTTTTTAAAAGCGTATTTATCCGGGGAACCAAAACATCCTTTTTTATGGCGGTCAAAATTAAAAAGGCCCAGCTTTCCCGGGTTTCATCTTCGGTTAAAGAAAAAAAACGCCTTTTAATCCAAATGTCATCTTCACGCCGGGGGCCTTCCCAGTCTGCGTCCGAAGCAGCCCTGATAAGTGTTTCAAAATAACTGCCGTATTCGTCATCGGGAAAACCGGTAACCGCGGAAAGAAGGCGCTTTTCCATGCGTACAGCCGCAAGGCGCGCAAAATCCTGTTCCGGGGAAAAACCTTCCAGCCATTGTTCCAGAGCGTTGAAATTTAAGCCTTCATTCATGCTGACAAAAACATAGCGGTCCTGAAATTCGGGCAATGTCTCTACCGCCGTATTTCCACCCTCAAGATAGAGGAACGCCCAGGCGGGAATCGCCCCGCCGCTGTCTTTGCCCCTAAAATCCGTAATTGTCCAAAGAACTTCTTGCTTTTTTTCGGGCTGAACTTCGGGTATTTTTTCCTGTTTTTTTGCCGGAAAAACACCGCAGGCATCCGGAACAAAAAGCATAATACATAAAGGGAAAAACCAAAGGAGCCTACGCATGAATAATTATGCCTCTGGTAAAGCCTTTGAAGCAACTATCCTGGTTTTTTCTTTCCATCGCAAAAGGACAAATTCATCCAGAATCATAACCGGAAAATCCGGCTCTTTAATTAAAACCGGCGCGATTACAGGTTCCGTTGTTTCAAAATTCGCCGCTTCAAGTTCCGCTGTTTCAGAATTCACCGCTTCAAGTTCGGCTGTTTCAGCTGCGGCTTCCGCGTCTTTTTTTACGGCTTCTTCTTTAGGCTCAAGTTTGGCGCCTGTCGCCGGAACAGCCGCCTTTTCGCTGCCAAAGCGGATGCTCCCTAAACCCCGGGGCGGCGCCGGGAGCGCGAGGGATATTTCCTCTCCGCCAAAGTTTACGGTAAGACGGCTGCCCTCATCTAAATAGTCCTGTAATGCGTTGTTTGTTTCGGCTGCCGTTTTAAGCGCAATGTCCACCGGCAGGGTTATAAATTCATCCCCCTCAGGGATTTCGGCGTTTAAGGTTTCGCTTTGTTCGCCAATTGTCAGAGTGAGTGCGGCGTTTCCCTCCTTTCGGGAAAGTTCCATGCCGATTTCACCCAGGGAAACATCGAAAAGAATGCCGTCCGCCATGGGTTTTAGGTGGAAGATAAAAGAAAAATATTCCGTATACCCGGGGGCTGTTTCCAAGGGAAAAGCCGGACTCTTGTACATATTTCCGGGGCCAACCTGAAGGCCGTAAAGGGTTCCCGAAGCAAGCCAAAGCGGCGCCGGCGTTTCGCCTTTGGCATCCGTCTTTACAGGGACAAGCTCGCTGCTTTTTTCCGCGCTTTTACTGTCCTTAAGATTGCCGGCAAACTGGTAATAGTATTGAAGGGTTTTTTCATCCTCTGTTTCCGCGGCCTCAATTACCGGCGCAAGGGCGCTGCCTATTTCGCCTTTTAACGAAACCGGAATAGACAGTTCCCTGACTTTGCCTTTTAAAACCGGGCCTGCCGGGGAATATGCGGATTGGGGATTTTGCCCGTCTATTGGAGGGAACGGAAGCGACTCTGCGCGGATGCGCACAAAACCGCCCTGGTTTGGGATTTCCCACAGCAGCTTGCCGGCGCCGTCGGAAAGCTTGCCGCCCCCGATGCGCTTTCTGCCGGAATACCACGCGATATAAGGATCAAGCCCGTCGCCGGCGGAAACAGACGCTTCGAACAAAACCATAGCCCCAGGCGGTATAAGGTGAGTCGCGCTTACCCCCGGATAATATACTTTTATATCCTCCAATTCCCAGGGCCTGTCCGCCAGATAGTAAATTGCCTTTTCGGCTTTGACGATGATTTTTTTATCATGCCCCATAACGGTAAAGATCATCATATAAGGACCCGGGGCAAGATCTTCCGGCAGGGTGAATGGGGGCAATCCGTCTTTTATTTCGGTTGTATAGAGAAAAGAAGATACGGCTTCCGTCCCCGGGGCGTTTTTCAGGGTAATAGTAAGGCCCGCAATATCAGGATCGTTTTTGACAGGATTGATAAAGAATGGCTGTATCTTTTGTTCCAGGGAAATCAGGGCGGATTCGTCAATCGAACGGCTGCCTGCCAAAGCGGAAACCTGATAGCTTTGGTTTACGGACAAAAGAGAATCCATCTCTCCGCAGGATAGAAGAAATAAAACTGATATAACGGCAAATGCCGGCGCTGTTTTCACTATACCCTTTTTCATGGTACTATATCACTGAGTCATTCCCAAAACGCGAACCTTTAGTCCGATGTTAGTTTTGGGAAAGTCTTCTCTTAATAAGTAGTATATCACAAATGTTCAGGAAAAGCCACTAACAAAAGGCAGCGCCATGAGGGCAACAAAAGCTATTATTTATCTTGATAATTTCCGGGCCAACATTGAGGCCGCAAGGCGGCAGGCAGGGAGCCATCCGGCGCTTTGCGTACCCGTAAAAGCAGACGCCTATGGCCACGGCGCCGCTGTTATGTCCAGGGCGGCTTTGGAAGCCGGCGCCGAATATTTGGCGCTTGCAACTGTGGACGAAGGCGCCCAACTGCGGCAGGCGGGGATTACGGCGCCGCTGTTTCTTTTTTCGCAGGCCTTGCCCGGCGAAATGGGTGAAATAGCCCAATTGGAGTTAATCCCCTTTGTAGGGGATAAAGACGCTGCCGGACTTCTTGCCCTTTCCGCGTCAAAGACGGGAAAGAGGCTTCCTGTCCATCTAAAAGTTGATACCGGCATGGGGCGCATGGGCTGCCGTCCCGAAAGCGCGGCGCGTCTTGCGGCTTTTATCGCCGGGCAAAAAAGTTTGAGCCTTGACGGCATGGCAACCCACCTGGCGGTTTCCGATTCCCTTAAAGATGATGATATTGGCTACACAAAAAATCAGCTTGCCCGTTTTGGGGAAGCGGTGGAAGCGGTACGGGCGGCAGGGCTGGATCCCGGGCTTCTCCATGCCGCCAATTCCGGCGCCTTGTGCTTTCACCGTGATTCGTATTTTGACATTGTGCGCCCGGGTATTTTTTTGTACGGATATTCCCCCGGAGCGGGCATCCCCGGCGGGCTTGAGTCCACGCCGGTGATGGAACTTAGGAGCAGCGTTATTTTTATTAAAAAGGTACGTAAAGGCGAAGATATATCCTACGGCCGTATCTGGACGGCAGGCGAGGACTGCCTTATAGGAACCCTGCCTGTGGGTTACGCCGACGGCCTCCCCCGTCTTTTGAGCGGCTGCCATCAGGTACGCATAAACGGCAAGGCCTACCCCCTTGTGGGGCGCATCTGCATGGATCAATGTATGGTCAACCTGGGCCAGGACGAAACGGTAAAACGCTGGGACGAGGCAATTATCTTTGGCCCCAAAGCCGAAACCGCCGCGGATATGGCCGCCAAAATCGGGAGCATTAGTTATGAGATCCTTTGTAATATCAACAGGCGGGTGCCCCGGGTGTATGCCGGATAGTCCTTATACCGCCGTTTCTGTATAATCAAACTATGAGCAAATCTGATATAGAAATCGCCCGGGAAGCGAAGCCGGAGCCAATTTTAGAGATAATTTCGCGCATGGGAATTCCGTCCCAATGGGTGGAAGCGTATGGCGCGTACAAGGCAAAAATTGACTGGCGGCTTTTAAAGGCCCCGGGTCTCCCCGCAAAGCGGGCAAAGTACATCAACGTAAGCGCTATCAGCCCTACGCCCTTGGGGGAAGGAAAAACTACCACCACCGTAGGCCTTGTTCAGGGCTTGGGTAAAATCGGGAAGGCCGCCGCGGCATGTCTGCGGCAGCCCTCAATGGGGCCTACTTTTGGCATTAAAGGCGGCGCCGCCGGTGGAGGGTACAGCCAGATCATTCCAATGGAAGATTTTAATCTTCACCTTACCGGGGATGTTCACGCCGTGTCGGCGGCTCACAATCTTTGCGCCGCCGCTGTTGACGCAAGGATATACCACGAGTCAAGATGGTCCCCGGCTCATTTTGAAAAGCAGGGCCTTAAAATGCTTGGGCTCGATCCCTGCCGGGCCGGCATCGGCAGAGTGGTGGACATGAATGACCGCGCCTTGCGGCATGTAATGACAGGTATGGGCGAAAGGGAAGACGGCCCTTTGCGCCAGTCCCATTTTGACATTTCCGTCGCCAGCGAGGTTATGGCGATTCTTGCCCTGGCCGGGGATTTGCCCGACTTGCGGCAGCGCCTGGGCCGCATGATTGCGGCGTATGATCGCGCGGGTAATCCCGTTACGGCGGAGGATTTGGGAGTCGCCGGGGCTATGGCGGCGCTTTTAAAAGATGCCCTAAAGCCCAACATCCTCCAGACCATGGAAGGCCAGGGCAGTTTTGTCCACGCCGGGCCTTTCGCGAATATTGCCCAGGGGAATTCTTCGGTAATCGCGGATTTTATTGCGCTGCGTTACGCCGATTATGTTGTTACCGAGTCGGGCTTTGGCTCCGATATGGGGATGGAAAAGTTTTTCGACATTAAGTGCAGGACTTCGCTTTTGGTCCCTGACGCGGTTGTGCTGGTAGCAACAGTACGGGCGTTAAAGTCCCACGGCGGGGGGCCGGCTGTAACGCCGGGAAAGCCCCTGCCCCAGGCGTACAAAGAAGAAAATTTGCAACTTCTGAAACAGGGGCTTTCGAACCTCATTGCCCATCTGGGCATAATCCGCCGTTTTGGCGTACCTGCGGTGGTGGCTATTGCCGGCGGTTTCCCCACAGATACCGAAGCTGAATTGGAGCTGATCCGGCAGGCGGCGCTTAAAGCCGGCGCGGTTGACGCGGTGGTATCCCACCATTGGGCCCGGGGCGGTGAAGGGGCCGCGGATCTTGCCCGGGCTGTGGAAAAGGCGGCTGCTCTGCCGAATAATTTTAAGCTTCTCTATCCCGATGAAATGGGTCTGGCGGAAAAAATTGAAACCATAGCCTGTGAAATCTACGGTGCGGACGGGGTTGATTACGAAAAAGCCGCCCGGGCGGAACTGGATAAACTGGAAGATATGGGGTTTGGAAAGCTGCCGGTCTGCGTGGCGAAAACCCAGTATTCGCTTTCTCATGACCCAGCCCTTAAGGGGGCGCCCAAAGGCTGGAGGCTTCCGGTACGGGAACTTCGGCTGCAGGCGGGGGCGGGTTTTGTGTGCCCCTTGTGCGGGACAATCAGCACCATGCCGGGCCTGCCTTCACGTCCGGCTTTTATGGATGTAGATGTAAACGCGGACGGTACAATACGGGGACTTTTTTAGTTGACTTTTAATCTGTATAATAAAAACTTTCCCAAAAGCTAACCGAGTTTTGGGAAAAAGCTCTATAAAAACAACAAATTTCGGAGGACCGGTAATGGACAGGCTTAAGAAGGACACATATAAATATATTCGCGGCTGCGAAGAAGATGATGACGACGACGACGATGAGGACGGGCATTCCGGGGGCGGCGACCCGCTGATTAGCAAGATGCTTAAAACCCGGACCATCCTGCTTGCCGGGGAAATCAACAAGGATTTGGCGGAGCGTACCATCAGGCAGCTTTTACTTTTGGATGATCGGGGCGACGGGCCCATTCAGGTCTTTATAGATTCCCCCGGGGGCGATGCCGACGCGGGTTATGCGATCTTTGACATGATCCGTTTTATCAAGTCGCCGGTGTGGACCATAGGCATGGGCCTTGTGGCAAGCGCCGCCGCCATTGTTCAGCTTGCCGCGCCAAAAGAGAGGCGGGTAGGGCTGCCCAACAGCCACTACCTTATTCATCAGCCTTTGTCGGGAATACGGGGCGTTGCCACGGACATCGAGATTCACGCCCGGGAGCTGGAAAAGCTGCGGGAAAAGATAAACCGCCTTATTGCGGGCGAAACAGACATGCCGGTTGAGCAGGTTGAAAAAGACACCGACCGGGATTATTGGATGAATGCCGAA
>JAIRLQ010000345.1 GCA_031259345.1 Treponema sp. | reverse complement strand
ACAGGAGCCGCCTTTGGCTCCCTAATTTCCCGTATATACATAGAATCGTTTTATTATCGGAATTTGTTGGGATAAAGTATACCGGGATATTGGCGCGGCGTAACTATTCAGTCGCGGCGCGATTTAGGACCTGTGCTGATGCAATGCGGGCCCTTTGGAACTTTTCCTGTTCTCCAAACCGGTTCATTGTGGAGCCGCCGACCCCTTCCGGGCCAAAAGCCCATTCATTCCGCCGATTGCGATGACGAAGCTGCCGGCGCTTTCCCCCGCAGGCGGCTGAATGGATGAATAGTTACGTTTTTTCTACACACCAAAAACCTCTCGTTGCCGGATAACGGGAATGGTGATATACTCTTCGTTAATGGACACGCGGCGGCTCTTTTGCAGGATCATACCGGCTGTTATTGTCTCGGTTTTCATTGTAAGCGCTGCCGTTATTTTCGCCTTTAAGTACGGCAGGGCCCCGTCTATTCCGCTGTTTTTTGAATCAGATGATGCCGATAACCGGCTGATGTTTTTTTTCAACTACTATATCCCTCTGTTTGTTTGTTCCGCGGCAATATTCGGCTGTCTTTGCGGCAAAGACTTTTTGTTCCGCGGCATCTGCCTTGCCATAGGGTGTGCCACTGCGATTATCGCCGGTTATGTACTGGATGACCTCTTTACGATAAACATCTGCATTTACAGCGCCTATGTGTTAATGACCGCGGTTGCTTTTTCTCCGCCCAAAAATTATATTATCAGCGGATTATCAATAATACTGTTTATTATTTCTTTATTTCATCCACCGTTTATGGGGCTTGCCCAGGCAGGGCTGCGATTTGCGAATTATCCCGCCGACCAGATTACGCTGCTTGTGCTGTACATGACGCTGCTTGCCGTTGCGATGGCCATGATTCGTTATCTGGCGGAAAGATACGCCGAAAGCAATGCGGAAGTCATCCATTTGAATCAGGTGGGTACAAAAATGCTGCTCTTTAACCACCGCCTGCAGGAATACATAAAAAATTATGGCGAGGAAGCAGTGCGGAAAGACCGGCTGCGTTTTACCAGCGAGCTTCACGATAGCTGCGGTTATGTATTTACAAACATTATTGCCATTACCGATGCGGCGATAAGCTGGCCGTCAATGGAAACACAGAAAATGCAGGATACGTTTCAACTTATACAAAACCAGGCCCGGGAGGGCCTTAAAAAAACAAGGGAAACCCTGCACATGATCCGGGAGATCCAGTCTCCCGGTTCGGGAAGCATAGAAACCATCTACGAGATGAAGTCGATATTTGAGGAAGTAACGGGAATAAAAGTTGAAATAGAAACAGGAAACATTAAATTTGACTACGGGCCGGAGGTGAACCGTTCTCTTATTCGTATTATACAGGAAGGGTTTACCAATTCGGTGCGGCATGGAAAGGCAACCGGAATTATTATCCGGTTCTGGGAATTGCGGGGTGCGCTGGAAATGCTGATGCGGGACAACGGTATCGGCGCTCAAAATATTGTTAAAGGGATTGGCATTGCGGGAATGGAAGAGCGCCTTGCGGCGCTGGGGGGAAAGCTGGAAGTCTCATCGCCGGAAGACGGCGGCTTTGCCCTTAAAGTTACTATACCGGTTTAACGGGGGGGAACGAATGTCAAAGTTGAAAATATTGCTGGTTGACGATCAAAGCCTCTTTGCGGAAAGCCTTCGCACTTCGCTCAATCATTATGCGGAGGATATGAACGTTGTTGATATTGCACATAACGGCAAAGAAGCGCTTGCAATGACCGCAAAGCATCGGCCCAATGTAATTTTGATGGACATAAAAATGCCGGAGATGGACGGCGTTGAGGCGGTGCGGGAAATAAAACCAAAATATCCTGATATAAGAATAATAATGCTTTCCACCTATCACGAAGACATGCTGGTCCGTTCCGCCCTTTCGGCGGGCGCTTCCGGGTATTTGCTGAAGGATATTTCGCCCACCGAGCTTATTACGGCGATCCGGGCGCTGGGCAGCGGGATTATGCAAATTTCCCCGGACATCGTCCGCCAGCTTGTGCAGGCGCGGTACAGTCCGTCCGCGGTTTCCCCGGCGGCGGAAGAAGCGCCGGCGGACCAAAACAGAATCGATGAAAATTCCTTTGAGTGGCTGGATTCCCTGACCCGCCGGGAACGGGAAATTTTTACCCTCCTCGTGCTTGGATATGAAAACGAACAAATCGCCGATAAATTCGATCTTGCCCTGCAGACCGTCAGAAACCAGGTAAGCACTATTTATTCAAAGCTGGACGTAAAAAACAGATTTGAAATTATCCGACTGGCAAACAAAAGCCGGACTTAGGGGCTGACCACAGGCGCGTCGAATTTAGACCCCGCTGATTAAGAGCCTGAATTTAAATAGTCCCGGCCGGACGCGGTATTGTTCAAGCGTGTCAGGCCCGCAGGTTGCCGTTCCCACCCCCCGCTGGGTGCAGTCGATGTTCAGGAGGTAGTAGCCGTCTTCGCCTTTTGAGGTGTCAATCAGATCACAGGTGTGCCGGGCGGCAAGCATATTTTCCTGGGTGTAGCGGCTGACGCTCATGTTGAGGGGGGTATCCGGCAGGATCGTGATCACGGCCGGCAAATTCCCCGCCGGCCCTCCGCCCGGAGAATCCCTGTGTTTAAGCGTGATTTTCCTGACGCCGCTCCGGTTGCCGTTCTCCGGGGGTACGATGTAGGGCGTTTCCAAATCTGCGGGAGAATGGGTGTAATTTCCTAAAAAGACGCCGGTCTTGCGGTCGGGGTAAGACTCCCCGGGGCCCAGGCCGAACCATTCGATAGCGTCGAACCCTGCGGGGATCCGGGCGCTGATACCGGCCTTGGGTAATTCCGGCAGGGCGGGATCAAGATCAAAAACGATGTCCATCACAAGATGATCGCCGGCCTCATTTATTATGGAAGAAAAAACGCCAAGCCGGGTGTTTTCAAAACCCCGGGCGGCATTTTCGCCGGCCAGTAAAACCCCCTCCACGCAGCGCAGGTGCGGCAGATCAAGATCGAGCCAGGGGTAGAGGGCATTGTTCTCGTAATAAAAAAGCGCCGCGGGGTCTCCCCGCAGGTGGCTGTAAGTTTTCAGTCCGTCGTTTTCGGTGGGAACCCGGAAGAGCGACGGC
>JAIRLQ010000065.1 GCA_031259345.1 Treponema sp. | reverse complement strand
GACACATTATGGACAGACTTCCTTAAAAAAGGCATTTTGCGCACCGTTTTGGTACAAAACGGGAGCAAATGCAAGGTCTGTCCGCAAAGTAACCGACTTTGTGGACAGACACTAATTAGAAGGGGGATTTTGTGCCCAAAGAACAGATAGCGCCTACAAAGAGCAATCTCATCAGGGTAAAAGAGCGGCTGGATACCGCTCTGGAAGGTTATGATCTTCTTGAACAAAAGCGTGAAATCCTTGTAATGGAGCTGATGTCCAAGGTAGAACAGGTAAAAATGCTGGAGCGCAGCCTGGACGCAAAGGTGGCGGAAGCATACCCCGCCCTAAAACGTATGTTGATTGTAGTCGGGCGCGAAAGGGCGGACAAGCTTTCCGGAAATATCCATTATCAGTTTGAATTGACGGAAAAGCGGGAAATCGTCGCCGGAATGATCCTTCCGGGGCTGGAGGTCAAAATTCCCAGCGCGGTATTAAAATATTCTCCTGCGAATTCATTTGCCGAATGTGATGAAACTGTGGTAGAATTCTTTGGGTTATTAAAGATTCTGACGGAGCTGGCGGCGGTAAGGACCATTGCCTGGCGTCTTGCCCGGGAGGTGCGAAAGACACAGCGGCGGGTTAATGCCCTGGAAAAGCTGGTCATCCCCACTGCCAGGGAGACAAAAACCTACATAGAATCTGCGCTTGAAGAGAAGGATAGGGATTCCTTCTTTACCAGTAAGCTTTTGAAAAGGAAGGCCGGAAAGGAATGAAGCCGCTTTTTTCCAACATTGTAGTCGCGATTACCGGATCAGACGCTTCCATTTTAGCCGCCAAGTATGCCATCGTAATGGCGAAGTTCTACAAATGCCGGTTGTCCGCTGTGTATGTGGTGGATACCGCTACCATCAGGCAGCTCACTTTAAGCAAAATCTTTATTCAGGAAGAAAGTCAGGATTACGAGCGGAGCCTCGAAGCCAATGGCGAGCGTTACCTTTCTTTTGTGGAAGAGCTTGCCCGTGCCAAGGGTGTCAAAGTAGAGCGGGAAATCCGCCGGGGGGCGGTGTATACCGAAATACTTACCGCCGCGGATGAGCGCAAGGCAGATCTTATCGTCCTTGGGGGCTGGGAAAAAGACCGCAGCGCCAGGGATATTATTTCCCATTCTCACCGGGAAATAATGGTAAACGCCAAATGTTCTGTTTTGCTTGCCAAAGAACCCGCTATCGATCAGATTTATAAACAGGCATAGGAGTTATTTATGAGAATCGCCGTTGTAAGCGTTCCCGCCCGCCGTATGGGGACGCCTGAATATGTCAAATCCCTGGCCAGGGGCATGGAATCCATGGGGCACAGGGTTGATATAATTGATGCCTGGACCGAAGACGGGTTCCGCCTTCCGGGGTACGAATATGTCGCGGTCTGCGCCGAGGCCGTCTCTTTGTGGGGGGGTAAAATGCCCGAGGCGCTGACAAAAGTACTGGGCGGAGGCTCGGGGCTCCAGGGGAAAAAAAGTTCGGCCTTCCTTAAAAAAACAGGCCCCTTTTTTATTAACAAGGCCCTTTCCAATTTGATGAAGGCCATGGAAAAAGAAGGAATGATGATTAACTGGAGTGAAATTATCCTTAACGGGCCGCAGGCCGAAGCTTTGGGCAAGCGGATAGGGGCTTAAACGCCTTGGAGAATTATTACTCGCTTTTGGGAGTTTCCCGGGCCGCCACTACTCAGGAAATCAAAAGGGCTTTTCGGGAAAAAGCAAAACGGCTTCACCCTGATATAGCCGGCGAAAGCGCCGCATCTGATATGCGCAGGCTGCTTCTTGCCTACCAGATTCTTTCCCGCCAGGACAAGCGCTTTGAATACGACCGCGCATATAGCCGCTTTAGCAGTAAATATCATTTTGATTACAGAACTTTTTTAAGGGAACGTCCTCTTGATCCTGAAAGCCAGGCCAAGTTAATTTTTTTCGAGCTTCTTCATCTTGAAGAAGATGACGCCGTTGCGGTTTGGAAGGCCCAGGGCGGCCTTGACTATCGTCTGGAAAAATATCTGGACAGGGAAGATTGGATGGATTGTTCTTATCTGCTTGCGGAGGAGCTTGCCCGGCGGGGTGATTATTACGAGTCGTTTAGCTTATTGGTAAGCCTGGTAAAAGAAGAACGCCGCAAGCCCTATTTCAGGCATTTTGCCGAAGATATCGAAAGTTTTCTTAAAGAAATAGTCAGGCTCCATCTTCGCAAAGCCCTTTCGCCCGAGACTTACCTTGAATGTCTTGAAGCCATGCTGGGTCTTGGGCTTAATTCAAGGGACAAAGCCCGTGTTTTACGATCCATGGCCGAAACCCTGGCGCAAATTGGCGAAACTTCCGGGGCGGTAAAAGTTTTTCGCGAGGCTTTGAAACTGGATCCTTCCCTTCCCAACACAAAGACGCTTCGCAGAAAACTGAATGTGTAAGAGGAATGTATGATACGCCTTAAAAACGAAAAACAGATTGACGGCATACGGGAATCATGCAAATTGCTTTCGGCTATGTATAGAGAGCTAATCCCCCAGGTAAAACCCGGACTTCAAACTATCGAGATTGATAAGTGGGTGTTTGACTGGATTAAAAAGGCCGGGGGGAAGCCGGCTTTTCTGGGCTACGGAAAAAAAGACAACCCCTTTCCGGGTTCCATTTGCATTTCCATCAACAACGAAGTTATTCACGGCATCCCTTCAAAACGGAAGATTGCCGCTGGGGATCTTGTGTCCCTGGACTGCGGCATAAACCTGGGGGGGTTTATAAGCGATCAGGCGGTAACTTTGGAAATGGGAAAGGTAAGTCCCGAAGCTCATAAACTTAACGAGGTAACCCGGGAATGCCTTTATGCGGGAATAGAAGCGGCAAAGGCCGGGGACAGGCTTTTGCAAATTGCCCGGGCGATTCAGGGACGGGCTTTGCGGGAACATTACGGGGTAGTAGAAGAATTTTGCGGACACGGGGTAGGCTTCGATGTCCATGAAGATCCCCATGTGCCCAATGTACCCCACGGTTCCAATCCCAAAATGATGAACGGCATGGTGCTTGCCCTGGAACCCATGATCAACCTTGGAAGCGGCAATGTTGATGTTTTGGATGATGACTGGACGGTAGTTACTGCCGATAATTCCCTTTCGTGCCACTGGGAACATACGATTGCCATTTTTAGGGACCACACAGAAATTCTTACTGATCCTGTAACTATTGCCTAAAAATTTTATTATTAAAGTGGAGTATGTAAACATAATGAGCTATTCCCAAAGTAAAATTAGCCAAGGAGTAATTGAATGAATCTTACGCAAAGTTTATCGTCAAAAAAATTCTTTATTTTTAATCTCGTATTAATCGGGGTAATCTTTGGATTTTCTCTGGCTTTTCTTTCGTTTTCCTGTTCTACCCCTCAGTCAAAGAACGTTGCCCGGGCCCAGGAAAGCCCCTCTTCGGGAGGGCTGATTCCTGCCGACGCCCTTTCACAGGCCGAGGGGCTTCAGGCTGTTTTCCGTTCCGTTGCCGATAAGGTGCTGCCCTCGGTAGTGGAAGTTAAAACCGTGTCGGTGCAAAGGCGGCAGTCGCCAAACTTTAACCCCTGGGAATTTTTCTTTGGCCCCAGAAACGGCCCGAATCAGGACAACAACAGCCCGGCGCCGGAACGGGAATTCCGTTCCCAGGGCATGGGTTCAGGTATTGTGGTCAGGCAGAACAAGGATCTCTATTATATTCTGACCAACAATCACGTGGTGGACGGCGCCACGGAAATTCAGGTTCTTTCCAAAGACGGGAAAGAATACAAGGGCGAACTGGTCGGTAAAGACAGCCGGCGGGATCTTGCTTTGCTTTCAATCGAGACCGGTGATTTTTTTCCGGTGGCAGTGCTGGGTAATTCCGATGATGTACGGGTAGGCGACTGGGCTATAGCCATGGGCAACCCCCTGGGCGAGCAGTTTGCCTTTTCCGTAACCATGGGGATAGTAAGCGCCGTCGGGCGTACCGGCGGCCCCCAGGGCAATATCAATGACTTTATCCAGACCGACGCGCCCATTAACCAGGGCAATTCCGGCGGGCCTTTGGTGAATATCCGGGGCGAGGTTATCGGCGTTAACACCTGGATTGCCAGCAGTACCGGCGGTTCTGTAGGCTTGGGCTTTGCCATTCCCATTAATAACGCAAAAGGTCCGATAGATGAATTTGTCAGCACCGGCAGCATCTCCGACGGCTGGCTTGGGGTTTCCCTGGTGGATCTTGATCGCGACACACTCCAGGCTCTGGGCGTCGACGGCAGGCGGGGCGCTCTGGCTTCCCAGGTATTCCTGGGTTCCCCCGCGGACAAGGGCGGTATACAGCCCGGCGACTTTATCATTGCCGTGGACGGCAGGGAAGTGCGTAATTCAAGCCAGCTTACCCTTATAGTGGGAAACATCAGGCCCGGGGACAGTGCGACTTTTACGGTGATCCGGGATGGGGCCAGTAAGGACATCAAAGTCAAGATAGAAACCCGTACCGATGAAGTTTCGGCGGACAATAAAAAGCTGTGGCCGGGCGTTATCGTAGTTACCCTTTCGGATTCCCTGCGTGACAGTTTAAGGCTTGACAAGAACGCCAGGGGGCTTTATGTGGCAAATGTTATTGCAGAAAGCCCGGCGGCAATCATAGGCCTTCAGCGCGGCGACAGGATTACCGCCGTGAATGACATGCCGGTTAGGGACATGGCCGAGTTCTACAAAACCCTCCGGGAAAAAACGGGCAAAGAACTCTGGTTCAGTTTTATCCGCGGGGACTCTACCCTGGACTCGCTCAAGTTTAAGCGTTAAGGAAGCGCCGATTCGAGCCTGAGGCTGTCCGAACAGGTTTTTCTAAAAGGTTGAAAAACTTGCATTTCGGACAGCTTCATTTAAAGGGGCGCTTTACCGCTTTTAATATGTCATTACGGCTTAGTTCTAACCAGATGGGGCGCCCGTGGGGACAGCGTTTTTCGGCAAGGCCAAAGCTTTCTTTTGCGAGGGCCAGAGCGCTGTCCCGGTCAAGCCAGTCCCCGTCTTTTACCGCGCCGTGGCATGAGAGGGTAGCCGCCCATCTTTCTGCCATGTTTTCGCCCGCGGTGCGCAGATGGAGTATCTCGGCGATTGTTTCGTCGTCGGAAAGCCGCCAGCCCTGGGGCAGGGCTTCTACTTGCCACCGGCCTTCTTCTTCTTTAATGACAATGCCCAGCCGGGCAAGATCTTCCTTGCGGGTTTTAAGAAAGCTGTCGTCTTCCGGGCTTTCGGTAGAGAAAAGAAGGGGAACCAAAAGTTCCTGCCTGGGAATAGGCCCCGCAAGAAAACGATCGTAAAGAATACGTTCATGGGCGGCGTGCTGATCGATGCAGTAAAGCACATCCCCTTTTTCGACCAAAAGAAAAACTCCGAACACCCTGCCCAGATAACGCAGGCCCCCGGCTTCCGGGACGGCTCTTTCTTCCGCCGCCGGAAACGCTTCTTCCCACAGCACGCTTTTTTCGGCAGCCCAAAAACTTGCGTTTTTCGGGCTTTCATCAAAAGCAAAATCTCCCTCTGTGGCATCCGGCTTTTCGCGGAAATTTTTGACGATCTCCATGTTGCGGCTTTGGCAAAAATTGCGCAGGGCCTCTGTAACCGCGTGATGAATTGCGCCGCTTTCGGTAAAGCGGGCTTCCTTCTTTGC
The DNA here is from genome assembly GCA_031259345.1 of Treponema sp. Taxonomy (GTDB): domain Bacteria; phylum Spirochaetota; class Spirochaetia; order Treponematales; family Breznakiellaceae; genus JAIRLQ01. The sequence goes on along the minus strand of JAIRLQ010000065.1, from coordinate 2,834 downwards.
GGGATGTATGTTGAAATCCGCCAGGGCGGGATCTATATCGATAAAAACCGCGCCTACCGGGTGGGTCCCGTTGGGGAACCAGCCCTGGAGGCCGTATTCCAGCGCCTGAATCAGGGAATAATCCTGAATACGCCTGCGGTTGGCAAAAACAAATTCCATGCGCCTGTCGTTTCTAAAGATTTCCGGCCCGCCAAACACAATCGTAACGGAAAACCCCTCGCCGCAAGATTCAATCTGATACATAAACTGCTTTTCGTTTAACGGGACAAAGATCCGGCAAAACCTTTCTTTTAGGGAAGAAACGGGGGGGTAAAATGATTTTAATTTACCGTCCAGAATCAGGCGGAACTCAATGTCCGGGGACGCCAGGGCTTTATCGTTAAAGATCCCGGCGCATAAAGCGGTTTCGCTTCCTTCTCTTTTTAAAAACCTTTTGCGGACAGGAATTGAATCGAAGAGCCCAAAGGCGCTTACGCTGGTTCCCTTGGCGCGGCAGCTTTGTTCCAGACAGGGCGGGTGTTTTTCGCCTGGCCCTGTAGTGAGCTTCCAGGCTTCCCTGCCGTCCCGGCTTGAAAGGATCTCAAGGCGCGAAACCGCCTGGGCCGCCGCAAGGGCTTCGCCCCGGAAGCCAAGGGTAGAGGCAGTTTTAAGATCATCCAGGGAACGTATTTTGCTTGTGGCATGGGTAAGGCAGCAGAGCTCCAGATCTTCCCTGTCCATCCCTTCGCCGTCGTCGATAACGGAGATCCTGGCTATGCCCCCGCCTTCAAGGACGGTTTCAATGACACGCGCCCCCGCGTCAATGGCATTGTCCATAAATTCCCTGACCAAAGAAGCGGGCCTGTCGATTAGCTCCCCGGCGGCAATCCTCCGCGCTTCTTCCGGCGGGAGTATCTGTATTTTACTGTTCCCCATCATCACCATCAAAAAGACCAAGTTCCGGAACTTCGCTTGTCTTGGCATCGGTTGAATTCTTTAAGATTTCTACCCGGCTCTCGATTTTATCCAGTTCCTTTTCCAGGGTTCTGGCGAGAACGACCCCTTCTTCAAAAGCCTTCAGCGCTTTTTCCAGGGGAATGTCGGTTTCCCTGATCCGTTCGCCCAGTTCTTCAAGCCGTTCCAGGCGTTCTTCAAAGCTTTCTTTTTTGTTTTCGTTTCCGGCTTTGCCGCCGTTTTTGGCTGTCTTTGCCATAGTGTCCCCTACTTGTTAATTCTGTATTTCTTCCGTTATCGCTTTTATCATGCCTTCCCGTGGCCTGATGATTAACCTGTCGCCCTTAATAAGCTCCCCGGCGCGGCGCAGGGCTTTGCCGGTTCTTTCGTTTATTACTAAAGAGAAACCCCGCTCCAGTATGGCGACCGGGCTTCTCTCTTCAATTTTTGTCAGGGACAGTTCAAGCCTTTGCCGCAGCTTTGTAAGCCGTTCCCGCAGGTTTTCCGTCAGGGCTTCCGCGGCGTTGTCAAGCCGCAGTATCCGGGGCTGCAGTATGGCCCGGAAACGGTACTCAAGATCCTCAAGGCTGAATGGTTTTACCAAAAGCCTGGCGCGTTCAATGCGGTGTACCAGGAAACGGTAAAAACTTTCTTTTATGCCGCGTATATATTCCAGGGTTTCTTCGCGGCTTTCGCTTACCAGCTCTGCCGCCGCCGAAGGGGTAGGCGCCCTTAAGTCCGCGGCATAATCAAGCAGCGCCCAGTCTATTTCGTGGCCGACGGCGCTTATCACCGGAATCTTAGAAAGCGCCGCCGCGCGTACTACGCGCTCGGCGGAAAAGGGGAGCAGGTCTTCCAGGGAGCCGCCGCCTCTGCCGATTATAAGCACATCGCAGAGCTTCCATTTATTGGCCTCTTCTATACGCCGGGCAATCATCTCTTCCGCCCCTTCTCCCTGAACCGCGGCCGGCAGTATTACTACCCGAACCCCCGCTGCCCTGCGGCCAAGCACATTGAGAATGTCCCGTACTGCCGCCCCTGTGGGGGAACTTACCACTCCCACGCAGCCGGGGAAGCGGGGCAGCGGCCGTTTCCGGCTTTCGTCAAAAAGACCTTCCGCTGCCAGAAGGCGTTTCCGCTTTTCCAGCATAGCCAGGATTTCCCCTTCGCCGGCTATCTCCATCTCTTCGCAGATAATGGAATAGCTGCCGTTTTTGGGGTATACCGACAGGCTTCCCTTTACCCGAAGCACCATGCCGTCACGGGGTTCAAAGCGCAAAAATCTCTGGCGGTTCTTGAACATCATTGCGGAAATGGCTGCCCCGGAATCTTTAAGGGTAAAGTAATAATGGCCGGTGCTGGAGGGCCTGAAATTGGAAACTTCCCCTTCTACGATTACTGTCCCAAAGGCTCCTTCCAACTGTTTGCGGATTAGCCCGGTAAGTTCCGATACGGTAAATTTAGGCGTTGTGTCAATGTTCACCACAAAAGTATACCGTTATCTTTGGTTTTTGCAAAGAAGAAATGAGCCGGGGCGGGGGCGATCGCTTACGCTGTCTGCCATGCAACCGCATTTCCCCCGTAATACAAACAGGACGCCCGGGCGCATCCCCGGCTGGGTGCTAGATGGACGAAACTCCTCCCGCGCTTCGCGCCGTTTGTTGTTTTACGTTTATTGTCTTAGGGTTACGTTTTCTGCGTATAACATTATCCTGGTCGTCGTTTCGCCATACGCACCGCCGGGGAAGCTGCCCGGCGCCCTGTTTGCTTTATCGACAAATATGCTTTTTTTCTGCCGGCGGTAGTTACAAGCCCCGCCCGATAAAGCGCGCGAGCAGGTGCGAAGCGCGGCAATACCGTAAATGCGGCAGGGCGTGGGGCTCAATAAATGTCCTTGTCTG
>JAIRLQ010000342.1 GCA_031259345.1 Treponema sp. | reverse complement strand
GCGTCTATCCAGCCGCGGCGGACTTTGCCGTACGTCATTATCTCTGAAACCACCCGCTTGGCGGTATTAATCGGGACCGAAAAACCCACCCCGGCAGAAGCGCCGGAAGGGGAATAGATCATGGTATTGATACCTATCATCCTGCCCTGGGCATCCAGAAGGGGCCCGCCGGAATTGCCGGGGTTAATGGAAGCGTCAGTCTGGATCATATCCCGAATGATATTATTGGCGGCAGTCTGGATGGGGCGCCCCAGACCGGACACAATGCCCACCGTTAAGGTACGCTCAAAACCGAAGGGGTTGCCTATGGCCAGCACCTTCTGCCCGACTTTTAAATTGTCGGAACTGCCAAAAGGTATGGTTCGAAGTTCCATATCTTTTGGCGGATTAAATTTGAGTACCGCGATATCATTTTCCGGATCAGTTCCCACGACAGTGCTCTCGTGCTGGCTCCCATCCGCCAGGTTAACGTATACCTTGGTAGCGTTTTTAATCACATGGTTATTGGTAAGCACATAGCCCCTGGTATCAATAATAGATCCGGAGCCGGAACCCCCCTCCTGGGGAACCGGTTCCAGAAACCAGTTAATGGCGACAGTTTCGGTAGTGATATTCACTACCCCCTGGTTAAGCTGCTCGTATATGGAAATGTTTTCCCGTTCATCCAGGGTTTGCAGTTCGTTATAGTCGGCAATGTTGAGGGGCTTTGAAGACTGGTGAAGCGCCTCCTCCCTGAATGCCGCGTTTTCCCCGCCGGCATTTATTGCTGAAGCCTCTATCATGGCCGCCTCTGCTGCGGAACCCCTTTCCGCGGTTTTCCCAAAAGGCTTCACGATCCCCAGGCCAAGGGCAAGCATCACAACAATGAGTCCTGTGAGAAATGAAAAAAATATCACCTGTCCCCTTGAGTAAAGTTTCATGGGCTGCCTCCCGCTTCTTACACTATAACAAATTTTTGCCTTTATTGAAAGCGGCGCCGGTAAAACTGCCGGCCCCGGACATTCCCGGCGCGAAGGCCGTCTGCGGGGAACCCAAAACCCGTTTCCCCCCGGCGCGGCGGACCGCGCGCGGCGGGCGCCTCCTGCGAAACCGGATAGAACCCGCCGGGGGTTAAGGGCAGCCCGCCGGGGGTTAAGGGCAAAAACCCGGGGTTTCAGGGCAAACCCCCAGGGTTTCAGGGCAACCCCCCGGAGGCGTGGGTCAAAATGACCCACAGTAACATAAGGAGCGCGAATGCCCGGCTGGACGGGAAGCCGGTTACTTCCGTCCGGCCCCGCTTTGCTCCCGTAACCTTCGCAACTGTTGAATTTTATCTTAGTATTACCGATATTGATAATGGGTATGGCTAAATTTTCTGTTTTTATGGCAACCGTTCTTCTTTTTTGCGGCTTATCCGCGCCGCTTCCCGCCCTCGACCTGCCTACGCGCAAGATTGAAGACGATTCGGATCTTAGGATTGAGCTAAAGGACGCATGGTTTACCGAATCGCCCAACCGGGTTTTAAACAGGAAAAGTGAATACCGTACTCTTAAAGGCGGCGGCAGGGTACAGGTACGTGTCCAGGCGGAAAAGGGTGAGTTCATGATCATCCTGGCCAGGGAGCTTACGGGGCCTTCGGGGGCGGGCGCGGGAAACTCCTCTTACCCCGGTTGGGCTCAAGGTTCCTGGGTGCTTACCCGAAATATATCCGACGGCAGCCCTTCCCGTATACGGGTGTTTTTGCGGAGCGACCCCTATACTTACATACAGTTCCGGCCCTTCACAAAAGACAAAAGCCAGATAGACGCGGTGCTTTACGATGGCTATGTGGTGCGATCCCAGCCCCTTGCCATCCCCTTTGAAAGGCTGTATGTACTTCCCATGGAAGATATTTTATCGGTCCTGGGGGATAAATTTCCCAGGCGCTATTTTGATCCCGATCCGCTTATGTACCGTGACAGCCGCGCCTTTATCGAAGAAGTCCGTTCCCGCTTGCCGGGGCTTTCCTTTCGTGATGACGGCGCTATTGACGCCGAAGGGAATTATGTGTTTATTGACACCCTTCTTTCACAGGATGGGGAAGCGGGGCTTAACTGTTCAGGTTTCGCCAAGTGGATTGTAGACGGTATGATCCGGCCTCTTACCGGGGAGCGGCTGGACATAGCTCCGTTAAAAGACGCGTTTGACGGCCGGGGAAATTCCTTTACCGAACAATGGGAAAGCATAAAAGACCCCTTCTTTGGTCTTGACTGGAGCCGTAACCTGGCGTCCCGGGCCAACTTTGTTTTACGCTCGCCGGCTTTTGCGGCTCTTGAAGAATTTGAAGTGAGGGACTGGCCTTTTTCCCAGGTTGTTATACGGAAGACCGCCTCTTCCAAAACCAGCTCCTATCCCGGCTACCTTGAAAACGCGGGCTTTGGCTTTGAGGGCCTTCATCCGCTGCTTTATACCCTGGCGATAGACGAGCCCGGCCGTTTGTATCTGGCCGCGGTAAACAACGAAATCGGCGCTCCGGTTACGTCCCAAAATCTCCGGGGCCTTCCCAGGCTTAGGCAGTATTTCCATATTGCCGTTTTGGTTCCCTATTTTAACGAGTACGGAAATTTTGCGGTAGCGGTTTTTGAGAGCGCGGAAGAAACTTCGTTTACCCGTTTTAAAACCCGGTATCCCGGGGCCTTTGTAAATTTGTCCCGCATCCCCATAGAAAAACGCTTTGACCCGTAATTTATATTTTGGGTATCACAGTAACCAAAAGATTCGTTACTCTTGAGGCGTTTTCCGCAAAGACTTTTGAAATTGCTTCCCATGAAACAGGCTCTTCATCCGTCCGCCAGGAATCGTAATCGGTACTCATTGCGATTGCCGCATAGGGTATTCCTATTTCGTTTGATAAAACGGTTTCTGTCGCAACGGACATATTAATAATATCAGCGCCCCATAAGCGGAACATGTGGGATTCCGCTCTGGTTGAAAAGCGCGGGCCCTCAATGGTTATTACGGTGCCCTTGTTATGGAACGGGTATTTTAAATTTTCACATTCTTTTATCAATATTTTTCTAAGGTTCCCGTCGTAGGGATCTGCCATCGGACAATGAAGCGGGCTGTGTGGTTTAAATGATTCATGGAAAGACATGCTTCGCTGTTTGGTAAAATCGATAAATTGATCTATAATTACAAGATCTCCCCGTTTAATTTCTTCACGAAGGGATCCTACCGCTGTTGTTGCCAGAATATGGGTACAGCCTTCGGATTTTAACGCAGAAACATTTGCCCTGAAATTAACCTGGGTAGGGGGGATCGTGTGTTCCCTTCCATGGCGGGCGCATAGTACAACTTCAACGCCTCCTATGGTTCCCCGTTTTAATGGCGAAGACGGATCGCCGTAGGGGGTCTTAACGGTTATATCCCTTGCATTTGATAAAATATCAGGATTATCCAATCCGCTCCCGCCGATAATGCCAATAATTGCCATAAGGTACTCCTTTTAACTTTAACGTTCCGTATACAGATTATTAGAGTTGTTCAGAAACTCTAGTTTCTGAACAAGCGCTAAAAACCGCCATTATATCCTGTTCCAAAGCACGGCATATTCCCCGTTCGGTAATCAGCCCCGAAATATATCGGGCGGGCGTTACGTCAAATCCCCAATTGCGGGCGGGCGTTGAATCCGGGCATATCTGCACCTGTATAATATTTCCATTGGGTGTTTTACCGCCAATAAATCTGACCTCGGACGCATCACGTTCTTCTATTGGAATTTCCTGTAAGCCATTACGCATGGAAAAATCAAAAGTAGAAGAAGGCAGGGCAACATAAAAAGGAACATTGTTTTCTTTTGCGGCAATTGCTTTAAGATACGTACCGATTTTATTGGCTGTATCCCCCAGGCGGGTTACCCTGTCGGCTCCTGTAATAACAAGATCAACAAGATTATGCTGCATAAGGTGGCCCCCTGAATTATCGGGAATAAGATCGTGGGATACGCCGTGCTGCCCAAGTTCCCAGGCTGTAAGGCTTGCCCCCTGATTTCTGGGCCGGGTTTCGTCAACCCAGACATGCACTTTTATTCCCCTGTCAAAAGCGGCATAAACAGGGGCAAGGGCGCTGCCGTAATCGACGAAGGCAAGCCAGCCGGCATTGCAATGGGTAAGAATATTTACCGTAGCGCCGTTTTTTTTGGATGCCATGGATTCAATTATTTTTAACCCATGAAGCCCGATATTGCGGCAGCATTCGGCATCGCTAGAGGCAATTTCTTCCGCGGTTTTTTTTGCTTCTTCGATTTTTTGTTTTAGAGAACCCGGCTTGTTGAGCAATTTGGAGAGCATTAAGTTTACAGCCCATGCCAAATTACTGGCAGTCGGCCTTGTCGCTTTTAATATTTCCGCGGATGCAAGTAAATGATCGTCAAAATCGGACTCTTTTGCTTCCAGGGCAGCCAGGTACATTCCATACGCGGCGGCGGCTCCTATAAGGCCTGCGCCGCGAACAAACATATCCCTGATTGCTTTACGAATATCGTCAACGGTATGAAGATCCAAAATCTCAAAAGAAAAGGGAAGCGCCTGTTGGTTGATAATTTGAACCGCGCCGGGATTGGATTCCTTTAGCCAAATTGTCCTGTAATGTTTTCCGTTTATATTCATAACTTAATACAAATTATAAAAGTATTAAAAAAAAGTCTATGGGACGTATAAGATTCGGAGCTTGTCTACCCTTCGTTCCAATGGCCCACTTTGCGTATCTTCTGGTTACGGTAACGTACAAGCACCGATGGATTACGGCCGGACAAATCATCCAAATCGTTGACAAGTATTTTTTTTATTTCTTTCGCCATGGCGGCAAGATCCGTTTGAGCGCCTCCTTCGGGTTCATTGATTATTCCGTTAATTACTTTAAAAGAAAGCAAATCCGAACTGGTTATTCGGAGCATAGCCGCCGCGTCTTTTGCTTTTCCCGAATCCCTAAGCAAAATTGACGCGCACCCTTCGGGGCTAATAACGGAATATATTGCGTTTTCCAGCATATAAATTTTATCCCCAACGCAAAGACCCAGCGCCCCGCCCGAACCGCCTTCTCCTATAATAATACAGATAATGGGCGTTTCTAGCCGGCTAAAATCACGCAGATTATGGGCAATGGCTTCCCCTATACCCCGCTCTTCCGCTCCCAGTCCGGGGTATGCGCCCGCGGTATCCACAAACGTAATTATCGGGCGGTGAAATTTTTCGGCCGCTTTGGCCAGCCTGAGCGCTTTTCTGTAGCCTTCCGGATTTGCCATGCCGTGATTACGGCGCATGTTCTCTTTAAGGGAACGGCCTTTTTGGTTTGCAATGATTGTTACGGGGCGTCCGTCAAGAAAAGCAAGCCCCCCGATAATGGCGGGATCATCTCCGAATAGCCGGTCTCCATGAAGTTCTATAAATCCGTCAAAAATATGATTGATATAATCCAGTGAATAAGGCCTGTCCGGATGCCGGGCAAGTTCAACACGTTTCCATGCGGTTTCGGCTTTGGAAGCGGATTGAATTTTAACCGCCGCCTGTTCCAGCTCCTTTGGGACCTGCATGCCCAAATCGCTGATAAGTTTTTTTAATTCTGATATTTTTTCCTGAATAACGCTGGTTTCCATTTTATATTTTCCTGCCGGATGCAAAAGCGAATTGTGTTTTATGAAGATCAATAAGATGAGAAATAGTTTTTCTTTGATCCTGACGTTTTACAATAATATCCACAAAGCCCCTTTCCATCTGAAATTCCGAGCGTTGAAATCCTTCCGGAAGGCCCTGGCGGATAGTTCCTTCAATAACCCTGGGGCCGGCAAAGCCGATAAGGGCGCCGGGTTCTGCAATGGTAATATCCGCCAGCATGGCAAAGGAAGCGGTAACGCCGCCTGTTGTGGGGTCGCACAGGACAATGAAAAAGGGGGCCCCGGCCTTGTCAAGTTCGGCGGCGGCGCTGGATGTTTTTGCCATTTGCATAAGCGAGAATATTCCTTCCTGCATTCTGGCGCCGCCCGAGTTTGTATAGATAATAACAGGTAATTTTTCTTTTGCTCCTTTTAAAAGGGATCTCGAAACCTTTTCGCCGACTACGGAACCCATGGAACCGCCCATAAATTTAAAAGACATTAAAGCGAGGATTACGGGCTTGCCTTCGATAAGGCAGGTTCCTGTAATAACAGCATCTCTCATTTGGGATTTTAATTTCGCTTCCGAAAGTTTTTCTTCGTAACCTGAAAGATCAATTGGGTTTAGCGAACTTAAATTGGCGGAAAATTCCCTGAAAGAATCGGGGTCGGCCAAATATTTAATGCGTTCAAGAGGCTCCATGCGGTAATGATATCCGCATGACGGGCAGGTTTTTAAGTTTTCATCAATGGATTTATCGTCCTGGGCTGTCTGGCATCCCGGACAAAGCCCCGCTTCCAAATTTTCAATTGGCATAATTAGTTCCCCTGTAAGATTCATAATAACCGGTTCCAAAGTTACCGGCACGAAATACGCCATCGTTTATAATACATTTCTGCTGTTCAATATTTGTCGCAATTCCTTCAATAATTAATTCATGTAAAGCCCTTTTCATACGGGCAATGGCATGGAGCCTGTCTTTGCCGTATACAATGAGTTTTGCAATCATGGAGTCATAATATGGGGGAATTGTACAACCCCGGTACAGGAATGAATCAAATCTTACGCCGGGGCCGCCGGGAATTTCGAGATCCAGGATTTTTCCGGGCGCAAGCGCATTAATTCGGCATTCGATGGACCATCCCGAAACAGGCAGGCTTCCGCCGGGTATTTCCATTTTGCCTTCACACGCGGCCAATATTTGCTGGCGGATTATGTCGGTGTTTGTTACAAATTCGCTGACAGGGTGTTCCACCTGGACCCTGGCATTAACTTCCATAAAATAAAAATTATTGTTTTCAACCAAAAATTCAATGGTTCCCGCACCGCGGTACTTTAATTCCCTAAAAAGGGTAATTGCCCCCTGGATCATTTTTTTACGCATTGAGCCGGAGACTCCGGGGGAAGGGCTTTCTTCAATTAACTTCTGGTGGTTTTTTTGGACAGAACAATCACGTTCCCCAAGAATTGAAACGTTGCCTGAACCGTCGGCCAATATTTGAAGCTCCACATGACGCGGGTTTTCTATAAAGCGTTCAATAAAAACCCGGCCATCGGCAAAATTCGATTCGGCTTCCTGTCCGGCAATAAGAAAATTTTCTTTTAGTTCTCCTGGGGAACGGACTGTTCTCATACCTTTGCCGCCGCCGCCTGCCGCGGCTTTTATAATTGCCGGGTATCCAATTTTTTTACATGCTTCAAGCGCTTCTTCGGCGCTGCTTACGGCTTCTTTTGTTCCGGGTGTTACAGGAAGGCCGTACTGTTCGGCTGTTTTACGGGCAATAACTTTATCGCCCAATAATTGAATTGTGCTGCTGTCGGGGCCGATAAATTTAAGCCCCTTGTCTGTAACAAGTTTTGCAAAATCAGCGTTTTCGGAAAGAAATCCTACGCCTGGGTGCAAGGCTTCGCAATCAGTGTTAATTGCGGCGCTTATCAGATTGTTTCCGGCCAGGTAGCTCTGCGAAGACGGAGGGGGGCCTATGCAAACCGCCCTGTCCGCCATTTTTACATGAAGGCTGTCGCGGTCGGCGGTTGAATAAACAGCCACTGTTTCAATACCCATTTCCCGGCAGCTGCGGATAATCCTGACAGCAATTTCGCCGCGATTGGCAATAAGCAGACGTTTAATCAATACTCCACCCTAAAGCCGCTTTACCGTAAAAAGGCTTTGACCGTATTCAACCATATCGCCTGAAGATGCGTTAACGCTAATGATTTCACAATCAAATTCCGCTTCCAGATGATTCATCATTTTCATTGCTTCAAGAATGCAAAGGGTATCACCGGCTTTTGCCTTTGTTCCGGGGCTTACAAAAGGGGGAGCATCCGGACTGGGTGAAGCATAAAAAGTTGCGACAATCGGACTTATAATGGTTTCGCCGTTTGCTTTTTCGTCGGACAACTGAACGGGAAGGCTCAGGCGCACAATGCCGGTTTCTGAATTTTTGGGAGAAGGATGCCCGGCGCTTTCTGTGGGCATCCCCTCTTTGGAGCCAAAAGCGCCTGCTTTTTTTAAAACAAGACTGGCCGTTCCGTCATTAAGCTGCATTTCCACAATGGAAGAATCGTTAAATTTATCGATGATTGTAAGAA
>JAIRLQ010000555.1 GCA_031259345.1 Treponema sp. | reverse complement strand
ATCTTTGAACGGAACCCCCTGGCAGCTTATTTCCAAACCGGCGGCGGCTTTGATTTTATCCTGATAAACAACCATATCCAGCCCTCAAACGCGGCCAGGGAGATAGCCGCCCTGCCCGGGGTGGCGCGGAGCTTTCAGGATCTGTGGGGCGAAACCGACGTGGCGCTGGTCGGCGACTTTAACGCCGACGGCAGTTATTATGATGAAAATGATCTGGCCGCCGTATTCCCGCAGGACGCATATCACATTGTTATTGCCAATGAGCATGACACCACCGTAGCCTCCGGCGACAACACCTACGACCGCATTATTATTAGCGCCTCCGCTGTGGAAGATTACACCGGCGCCTGCGGGGTATTGCGGTTTGACGAAGTGTACGATTTCTCCGAATTGTTCATAGAGCCCCGACACGTGAGCGACCACTATCCGGTGTGGGCGGAGTTTTACACCGGCGCGGACACGGATTAGAAAAAGTGGCTGGCCTTTCCCAAAACCCGGCTGGTTATCGAACAAATCCTGCAAGAAACCCGCAGGGTTTCAATGCTCCGCATCTTGCTGTTTCTCAGCGGAGGTTGTTTAAAAACTGAAGTTTTTAAACAACTCCAGTGAAATAATGCGGGGCCCCCCGCCTTGCCTTGTCAGATTTTTGACGGGGCGAAACCTTGACATTTTTTATACTACCGGCTATATTTGTAGAAAACCTGCAAAAAGAGGCTGATGATGATACTTGAAATACAATTAGAGAATTTTTTTTCAATAAAAGACGCTGTTATTCTTGATTTCCGGGCGGCAAAAATCAGGACCGCCGGCGCCCAGGCGCTTCCGGCAAATGTCATCGCTTGTAATGGGAAAACAATCCTCAAGAGCATCGGGCTTTTTGGGGCAAACGCTTCCGGTAAATCCAATATCTTCAAGGCAATAAACTTTTGCCGACGGACAATTCTGAATTCCCATCAATATAACGAAGGGATGGTTTTTGGCTTTTCGCCTTTCAAGTTTGAAGGCTGTCCCGGCAAACCCGGCAGATTTTCAATAGACTTTATCCATGACAGCATTGAATACGAATATTCCTTTACTTTAACTACGGATGAGATACTGAAAGAAAGCCTGTGCTACTATCCGAATGGACGGCAGGCAAAAGTTTTTGACCGCGATGAACAGCGGGGAACAGGCAAGGCGGAAATCTATCGTTTTTCCAATGGCATTATTCCGCGCCCCCTCGACGTAGCGACCAATACCAGCAGGAAGACCCTGTTTCTCAGCCGGGCAAGCCAGATGGACCGGGAACTGTGCAAGAAAATCTATCGATTTTTTTTGCAGGATTTTTTTGTGGGGTTTGCCCCCTTGAATTTTGCCGCTTTGGGAGCTGCTAATGCCAAACTTTTATTCTCCCGGAATAAAGATTTGATACTCCATGCGCTGTCTATTTGTGATAGTGATATTGCTGATATTAATATGATACAAGAGAAACAAATGCTTCCGACATCTCTCAACCCCCAGTTTCCCGATTTCCCGCAGAGCGAAGAGACAATTGTCAGATTTGAAACATTTCACAAGACAGCGCCTTCAATAGCATTTGATTTGTTCATGGAAGAATCCGCAGGAACAACACAGCTATTCAGTATGCTCTTTTTCCTTCTGGATGTGATAAAAAACGAAAAGGCGTTTATGCTCGACGAATTCGATCTGAGCTTGCACACAAAACTGGCGGAATTTGTGATTGATCTGTTTCATGCAGGATCGCAGGCGCAATTTTTGTTTGCTTCCCACAATACCAACCTGATTGATATGAAGCGGTTTCGCCGCGATCAGATAGTATTCGTCAATAAAAAAGGCGATGGTTCTACAGAACTCTACTCCCTGTATGATCACAAAGACTTTCGTGAAAACATGGATGCTGAAAAAGGATATTTACAGGGACGTTTTGACGCCCTCCCTCTGGTAGACAATTCCTTTGCCGCATTGAAAAAATTATTGGGAGACTGGCATGAAAAGAAAACGTGTCCCGAGACCTTCCCGAAAGATGAATCCTGTTTTTCTTGTTTTCTGTGAAGGCGCTACCGAAGAAACCTATATCAACTTTCTCAGACAAAGATACCGGATGCCAATAAAGGTCATTCCCCGCATAACCGGCATTTCAATATCGTCAAATATAATCAGGCGGCATATCCAGGCTGAAAGAATCAGCCCTGATGACAGGATGCTTGCCTCTTTTTTGATGTATGATCTTGACAGAACGGACACTGCATCAAGAATAGCCGTATGTAAAAACTCAATAAATATTTCAAGCAATCCCTGTCTGGAATTGTGGTTTTGCTGCATAATGCCGTACAAAACGCCGCCATTTCTACGAATGACTGTATTGACAGATTAAAAAAATCAGATCCCGATTGGGGTAATTACAAAAAGGGAGCGTTTACAGAAAAGCAGAAACACACGTTATGGGAAAACCGCGGGACGGCAATTGTGAGGGCAAAACAATTACTGGAGGAAGGCAACCCTTCATCGCTGGTTTATCGGTTGATAGACGCTATGGATAAGGTTAAAGGATGAAGCGAAAATTCCGAATGTGTCGCCCCTCTGCAACGGGTTGTTTATACAAGACTCGGGACTGTCCCGTGAATTCGCCTTTTTCATTTCCCGTTTCAAGTTAGCCGCTTTATCCTGTCTCCTCCGGGGTCTTTGTTCCCGCCGCTTTTCGTGGTATAACAGCAGGGACAATGAAGCATAAAGACAAGCCGTTCCTGTATCTTCTTGTTCCCCTGCTGATGGCGGGGATCATCCTCCCCGGGTCCTGCGCCGCCGACTATGCGCCGGAGTTTCCCTTCTTTTCCGGGGGCTCTGTGGCCGCCGGGGAAACGCTCCTGGCCCTGTCAAAAAAAAGCGCCTCCGGAACGCTTGTCCTGGGGAAACGGCAAAGTCTGGAGTACGGTTTTGCCTCGCCCCTGGATGTGCCGCCGGACTATTCCCTGGAAATAGACTACGCCGTGGACCCGGCGGGGGACCTGAAACTCAGCGACGCCGGGCAGCTGATTCTGGAAGCAGGCGGCGCTGCCTGGGCCCTGCCTCTGGACGCTTCCTTCCTGGGCCTGGAGGATCAGCCGGCGAGGATACGCTACGCGCTGCCGGTCTCATCCCTGGAAAAAATCACCCTGAGCTGGGTCCCCTCTGCGCAGAACGGAAACGGCGCTTCCCGGCAGCCTGACCGGGAGGGCGGGGGCATGGTCAAAATCCTGGGCCTTGGCCTGGCACAACGCTGGTACGGTTTTTCCCTGGAAGACGGCCTGCTTGCGCTTACCCCCTTTGTGTTCGTTCCCCCAGGGCGAGCTTCCGGTCCGGTTCAGGCCGGCGGCGTTGCGCTTCCCGCTGCCCTGGGGCTCAACCCTCCCGGCGCTTTCCGTAGTTCCGGCGGAGTGGAATTGCTGGCGGAGGGCTCCGGCGGCGCCGCAGTCCTGGCAGAAACCGGCCCTCTGAGTTTTGAGCGTCTCGCCGCGGGAAACGGAGGCCCCAACCGCCTTTTCATACCCTCCGGCAGCCTGCCTGCCAACCCCTGGCCCTTCACCGTACAATGCGCGGGGGGCATCGCTTCCCTGCGGGTCTACCCTGCCCCGGATCGCCCCTTCCCCGATGAACCCATACCCGCTGACCCGGGGCTTGTCCTGGACTACCCCCGGACGGCCTGGCGGGACAGCCGTTACGAGGTGTTTCGCTGGGAGAGCTTTCCCTCGGTGCTTGTCTTCGACTTTGCCGATTACGCGGTCCAGGACCGCTTCCTGAAACGGCTGGCTTTTTATGTGGAAAAGGCCGAATTCCGGGGACGGCTTGCGGAGGATCGGGAGATTGCGTCCCTCCACGGCTGGAACGCCCATGATTACCGTTCCCAGGACCTGGCCGCTTTTTTTGAAGCCGCCCGGATCGCCG
>JAIRLQ010000526.1 GCA_031259345.1 Treponema sp. | reverse complement strand
TTTCGCCCTGCGGCAAAAGCCGCCCGGCCTGCTCCGTAAAATGCCCGCGGTTTACGATACGTTCCCAAAACCGGGCGAAGTTTTTTATGCTGTCCATTTCGCGCCTGCTCATGGCGGCGCTTTCAATTACTTCGTAAGGCGGCCGCGGGGAGTAGCGCATTCCGCAGCTTTTGTTGTGCCGCGCAATCGGGGCGCCCGGTAACAGCTTTAGTATGCCAAGCTGTATTTCCATGCGGGTTTCCGCCGCGCTTTGGGGCGCCGCGCTTTGGGGGGCTGTGTTCTTTGTCATGGCAATCCACAGCCTGTCAAAGCCTTCGCCAAAAGAAGCCAAATCTTCCGCCGGAAGGCCCGCGATAAGGTCCGCATGCACGATGGCGTTTGTTTCGCGGCGCAGAAATTCAATTATTTCAAGTTCCTTTTCCGCTTCGCCACAGCGGTGAATTAAAGCGGCGCTTTGGGGGTTTAACGTCTGTATGCCGATTTCAAGCCGCAAAGTTCCGGGCGGAAAACGGCGCAAACAGTTCCGCAGCTTTGGGGGAAAATTGCCGGGTACCATTTCAAAATGAACCGTAAACGAACGGGGAGGGGGCGCCGTCGGGTCCGGGTTTTCCAAAAAGCGCAGAAAGAATTCCATTATTTTTATTGCCCTGTCAATGTTTACATTAAATGTACGGTCCAGGAATTTAAAGGTTTTTGCGCCCCGCCGGATTAAATCCCGCATTTCCGCAAAAAAAGGCTTTAGGGGGAATTCCCTTACCGGGCTGCCGCTTTCTTGCGGGTTTTGGGGCTTAACGGCGCTGGAACAAAATTCGCACCCGTAAGGGCAGCCCCGGGAAGCTTCGACATAGGTAAGCTTTTTTTCAAGATCCTCTTCCGTATAAAGATGGTACGCGCTTTTAATTTCATTTATGTTAACTTTGTTTTCTCCGTCTGTTAAAAACTTTTTGTCCGGAACGGCGGCTTTGTCCGTACCGGCCAAAATATGATTGCAAAGATCCCTAAAGGCAATTTCACCTTCGCCCCGGATAACATAATCGGCATAGGTAAATATTTCCGCGTCCTCGTTCAAAAAGGAAAGTTCCGGCCCCCCAAGCGCAATTACCGGCTTTTTAAATTCCCCGCGTTCCGTAATTGCTTTTTTGTTAATTTCTTTTAGCAGTTCCACAGTCGCGCCGTGATTCCAGATGGAAACAGACAGCGCAAGAATACGCGGGCAGGCGGCGGTAATTTGGGACAGTTTTTCGGCAAGGCTTTGGCGCAGGGCAAATTCCATTATTTCGCTGTTCTTTTCATGTGCGCCAAGGTTTGCCTTTAAAAGGCGCAGGGCAAGGGAAGGGTGAATCCATTTGGCGTTAATTGACGCAAGAACAATCTTTGGCATGAGCGCTTTAAATAGTGTCTGTCCACAAAGTCGATGCGCAAACTACGTTTGCGACTTTGCGGACAGACCTTGCATTTGCATACGCAAATGCGTTTTTTAAGGTAGTCTGTCTATAATGTGTCTACATTATAGACAGACTCTAAATAGCCCGGGAAGGGGCTACACAATTTTGTCCTGGGGCAAATTTTCCGTCAGGCATTTAAACAGTTTTTCCGTTTCTATGGGCTTATACAAAAAAGAATTAAAGCCCAAATCGCGAAAGTACTCCTGTGAAGTATTAACTACATTGGCGGTAAGGGCCACAACCGGAACGGCCGCATAGTGGGCGCTTATTTTACGAAGCCGCTCCGTGGTTTCTATGCCGTCCATGCCGGGCATCATCTGATCCATAAAAACCAAATCGTATTCTTTGGCGGCGGCCTTCTCAAGGGCCTCTTCCCCCGAAAGGGCGCTGTCGGGGACAATTTTATATTCTCCCAGCATGGCCTGGGCAACCATTATGTTGATGTCCACATCGTCCACTACCAGAACTTTCGCTTCTGGGGCAAAAAATACCTCTTTTACCAGAACGGGGGCTTCTTCCTGTTTGTCGCTCCACAGATAGGGCAGAAGTACCCGGAAACAGGAGCCCTTTCCGTACACGCTTTCCAGTTCTATGGCGCCGCCCATAGCCCGCACAAAAGAGCGGGTAATGGAAAGGCCAAGGCCGGTGCCGAGTATGCCTTTGTTTTTTCTAAGGTCAAGCTGCTCAAAAGGCGAAAATACCCGGTTTCGATCTTCGGCCTTAATTCCGATGCCGCTGTCCTTTACCTCAAAACAGATAAATTCACGGGAACTTTCTTCGTCCGGCCCAATGGAACAAATAAAGGCCGCAAGCTCAACATAGCCTTTGGGCGTATATTTAATGGCATTGGAAAGGAGGTTATTAAGGATCTGGCGTATCTTAACTTCGTCCCCGCGCAGGAATTTGGGAAGGGTTTCGCTAAAAGCGGTTTTAAATACAAGGCCTTTCTTTTCCGCTGTCATGGTATTTGTAGTTACAATGTTTTCCAGCAGGGCTGTCAAATTAAAATCAGAATCCATAATTTGGACGCCGCCGGTATCAATTTTTGAAAAATCCAGTATGTTGTTTACAATATCCAAAAGCGCGAACGATGACATTCTAAGGTTGGTCATGTATTTTTTTTGGTTTTCGCTTAACGGTTCTTTAAGTATAGAATCCTGAAGGCCTATAATGGCATTCATGGGGGTGCGTATTTCGTGGCTCATGGTAGCGAGAAATTCCGCTTTGGCCCGGGAAGCGGCATCGGCTTTTTCCTTTTGCAGCCGGTACGCCCATATCTGGAATTTTACCAGGCCGAATATGCCAAGGCCTATAATAAAGGAACTGCCAAGGACATCAATATGAACCAGCCGGCGGGCGCTGTATTCTACCGCCAAATCCGGGCGGTGATAGCTTAGGGTTACGCAGCCCAGGATAACAAGGGACTGTACGATTATCCAGGGAATCCAGTCCCGGCCATGAAAGACAAAGGCGGCAAGAACCAGGGTCATCGCAAAATAAGCGGTACCGGAAACATACGAGGCGCCGGCCGTAAAAAATGCGCCCGGGACGCCGACCATGCAGAGCCAAAAATAACAGAAAAAAACGCCGGGTTTATTTTTTTTAAGCAAAGCGCAAATTACATAGCACACAAGAGCGGCGAATGGCGCCCCAATCATAAAAAGGCCGTTCCCCAAAGCAGCCCCTTCAATAATCTTTATGGAAGAAACGGCAAAAGAGCCCAGAATAGCCGCCACGCACACAACGTTGCTAATTTGAACCTCAAGAGGCATATCTGCCCGGGTGATCTTTTTTATGATATGTTCTTTGATTTTTAGAAGAGGACGCAACACCGCTATCTAACCTTTGAAAGATTATAAACCGAATTTAGATCTTATAAAAGGGATATTTTTAAGAAAATTACAGGCCAAAAAGGGCGGAAGTGCCGGTTTTCCATTCTTCCCGGGCTTCCATTACCAGGCGTTCCGCTTCCTGCCAGTTATCCGCCCTGGGGCCCGGCAAGTCCCGGTTTGTGGAATTGCTAAACACAATGGTCTTGCAGCCCTCTCCCCGGAGATGCCGGATATTCTGCGGGGCGTCATCGATATAGATGTGGGCGCCAACAGCGGTTTTATCGTTCATAAAACACAGGTCCCAATAGGGAATGTCCCATTTGTCCAGCCAGTCGGCTGTCTGGTTTACGCTTGCCACATGGGAATACTTTATAAAAAGCCGGTGGGTTATAATGCGTATACGTATCCCCCTGTTGGAGAGCTTGCGCAAAATTGAGGGGGCGTCCTGCATGGGTTTCATGTCCCGGTAAAGAGCGCGCTGGGTAACGGCAAAACGGTGAAGCCTGTCATAGCCGCCGTATTCGGCAATGCCCCATTCATTTAAGCCATAGCTTATTTCTGTAGTAAGTGATTCTACGGGCCGCCCAAGCCATTCGGCGGCGATTGAACGCATGGAACCGTAGAAATCGCCGACCACGCCGTCAAGATCAACGCCAAAAATAAAATCCCCCGTCTCTTGTCCCAAACCCGGGCTTCCTGTTTCTTTATCCATAATAAAATCCTAATCCAGCATTTTTGAAATAAGAATTACCATGCTGCGTTCCCCCGCCAAATAGGATTCCATGGAAGCGCAGGATTTTTCCAGACCGGGGGGCAGAATGTCTTCCGGCGAAGGCAGGGCGGTATCTACCACACGCACCCAGGTTTTTCCGTCCAGGGGCGGCAGGATCTTGAATGACACAGACCGGGGGGCCGCGTTAAACATAATGAAAAAGTCGTTATCATCCCGGTCGGCAAGAATATCCGCCCGGCTCCCGTCCATACGCAGGGCCAAACAGGGACCAAGCTTTTCCCAGTCCGGCGTCTCACCCTTTTCGTCAAACCAGGAAATATCGGGAATGGCGTTATAATTCCCGTCCCGCCCGGTATAAAATTCCGGCCTCATAAAGCCCGGATGACGGAGCCTGAAAGCTACCATCTCTTTTACAAAACGATACAGCCCCTGATTCTTTTCCAGGAACGACCAGTCGTACCAGGAAATTTCGTTGTCCTGACAATAGGCGTTATTATTCCCCCCCTGAGTCCGGCCCATTTCGTCGCCCCCCAGGATCATGGGCGTCCCCAGGGAAACCATCATGGAGGCAATAAAATTTTTCATTTGCTTTTGCCGCAGCGCCTCAAGAACCCCGTCCTGGGATGAGCCCTCCCAGCCATAGTTGGCGCTTATGTTATTGTTCCCGCCATCGCGGTTTTGCTCGCCGTTTTCTTCGTTATGCTTTTTTTCGTAAGAAACCAAGTCCCGCAGGGTAAAGCCGTCGTGGCTGGTTATAAAGTTGATGGAATGAAAAGGCTTGCGCCCGTCCCGCAGATAAAGGTCGGAACTGCCCGCAAGACGGGTTGCCAGGTTCCTGGTCTGCCGGGAGTCGCCCCGCCAGTAACTGCGCAGTTCGTCGCGAAAGCGGTCGTTCCACTCCGCCCAGCGGCCGCCGGGGAAATAGCCAACCTGGTACGCGCCCCCCGCGTCCCAGGCCTCGGCAATAAGTTTGGTGCTGCTTAGAACAGGATCTTCGGCAATGCGTTCCAGCACCGGCGGATTTTCCATTAACGCGCCGTTTTGAGCCCGCCCCAGAATGGAACCCAAATCAAAACGGAAACCGTCAACATGCATCTCTACCACCCAGTAACGCAGGCAATCCAGGATAAAAGTGCGCACCACCGGATGATTACAGTTTACCGTATTTCCGCAGCCTGAATAATTTTGGTAGTAACGCTTGTTATCATTCAGCATATAGAAAATGGTATTATCCCAGCCCCGGAACGTAAAAGTCGGCCCCATCTCGTTGCCTTCGGCGGTATGGTTAAACACCACGTCGAGAATAACTTCCAGGCCCGCCTTGTGGAGTTCCCGAACCATCTCTTTAAATTCCCGAACCTGGGCGCCGGGGGTCTTGTCGGAAGAAAACGAACCCTTGGGGGCAAAAAACCCCACGGTAGAATAGCCCCAGTAATTGGTCAGTTTTTTTCCGGTTTTGGGGTTTACATTAAAAAGCTCGTTTTCGTTAAATTCCTGAATGGGAAGGAATTCGAGGCTCGTTATCCCCAAATCCTTAAAATAGGGGATTTTTTCGATTACACCCCGGTAAGTGCCCGGATGTTCCACCCCGGATCCCGGCCCCCGGGTAAGCCCCCGGACATGGGTTTCATAAAGCACGCTAAAGCGGAGGGGATAGTTGAGGGGATAATCCCCCTGCCAGTCAAAATGATCATCCACTACCACACAGCGGGGCTGGTTATCCGCATCGTCCTTATAGGAATAGGAAAGATCCGTAGAAGCTTCCCCGGGGTTATAACCAAGGCATTTTTGATAATCCCAGTTTGAAAAATCCGTTAGGGCTTTTGCATAAGGGTCGATGAGGGTTTTGTTTACGTTAAAACGGAAGCCCTTTTCGGGTATATAGGGGCCGTCCGCCCGGTAAAGGTAAAGGGCTCCGGCTTTAAGTCCTTTTACATGGATATGCCAAATATCGCCGGTGCGGTTTTTTTGTTTGTCCAGCTTAATTTCTTCCATGGGGCTGCCTTTTTCGGCAGACTCAAAAAGAAGGAGGATTACCGCTGTGGCGTTCCGTGAAAAGACAGAAAAATTAACGCCCGTAGCGGTTATGGTTGCCCCTGAGGGCAGGGCGGCGCCTGTATCTACGGCAAAAGGTCCAAAGGACATGCTTACGAGTATAATACAAACGGGGTACTCGCGCTATGCCCTGCTTCAAGTGCATTTATTCGCTAATCCAAACAGGACGCTCGGGCGCTTCCCCGGCTGGGTGCTAGATGGTCAAAACTCCTCCCGCGCTTCGCGCCATTTATTGTTTTACGTTTATTGTCTTAGGGTTACGTTTTCTGCGTATGGCATTATCC
>JAIRLQ010000525.1 GCA_031259345.1 Treponema sp. | reverse complement strand
ACCTTGATGGAGCATACGCCTGTTCCCATCAGTATTTTGCAGCTGGCGGGTCCTATGATGCTTGCTTCGATTGCACAGATGATTTACAACATGACCGATACTTTTTTTATCGGCCAGACCGGGGATCCCAATATGGTCGCCGGAATCTCTCTCTCCATGCCGCTGTTTATGGTTTCCCAGGGCCTGGGGAATGTTTTTGCCATAGGCGCCGCCAGCTACATATCCAGAATGCTCGGCGCTAAAAATACAGCCGAAGCCAGAAATGCCAATGCGGTTTCTTTTTATGTTACCCTGGGGATAGGCATTATCATTACGGTGCTGCTTATGTTTTTACAGAAGCCTATCCTGCACATTATCGGAACCAGCGACGTTACTTTTCCCTATGCCAGCGATTATTTTTTCATCATCGCCATATTCATCTCTTTTGCCATGGTGAACATCGCGCTTAATGGTCAGATCCGGTCCGAAGGGGCGAGTGTTGTGGCCATGATATCCATGCTTATCGGGATCATTCTTAATATCATTCTGGATCCCCTTTTTATTCTCTATTTCGGCTGGGGGGTAAAAGGCGCCGCTTGGGCTACGGTCATTGGAATTGTCGCTTCGGTTTGTTACTGCGTTTTTTATTATGCGAGGGGACATTCCCATTTGTCAATCCATATCAAATATTTTGTGCCCAACAGGAAAATGCTGGGTGAGATACTGAAAATCGGCGTCCCCGCCGGAATTTCCAATTTTGCCTTTACCCTGGCAGCGGTGGCAGGCAATATAATCGCCGCCGGCTACGGCGATTATGTAGTGGCGGGAAGCGGAATTTTTATCCGGATAACCATGTTATGTTTCAGCCTTATCATGAGCCTTGCCATGGGGTATATGCCTTTTGCGGGCTTTAACTTTGGTGCGAATAACATAAAACGGCTTTCCGCCGGCCTTAAAATCACGGTTTTGTATACCACTTCATTGGCGATATTTTTTACGGTAATCTTTTACTTCTTTGGAAAAGATATGATGGTCGTTTTTATCCGCGACGCCCGGACTATAGATGCCGGGAGTAAAATGATGCGGGCCTTCCTGGTAGGCATGCCCCTATTGGGTATTCAGATGACCATAATGGTTACTTTTCAGGCCCTGGGCAAACCAGTTCATGCAACGATAGTGAACATGGGGCGGCAATTTCTGATCTACCTGCCCCTGCTTTTCCTGCTTAACTCGTTCTTTGGCTTTACCGGATTTATCTATGCCCAGCCGATTTCCGATATTGTTACTACTATAGTGGCCGTACTCCTGAGTATTTCCCTTTTTAGAAATTTTCCAAAACAGCGGCTGTTTGAGGAAAGTGAAAATCCTGTCCCGGAGGTGGAAACTAAAGAAAAAGTCTCGTAAGATTTTTTTGTTCGGGTGGTTCAATCTCTTTTGGAGATTGAAATACAACCTTTTTCCCTTTTTTTACTTAACCCCGGATAGGTAGTATTCCGGGATATTAAACCGTATCGCTTCGATAATAAAAAATTTATAAAAAAAAATTGTTGTATTATTTTAAACTTATGATATAATAGGGAAAATGGTTAAACGTTTATCTTAAATATATGGTAGTACCTAATCTATACCATATCAGGAGAGGAGTTGGTACGAATCGTAGGGAAAACGTTTAACTTGTTTGATGCCCTGGGCATCAAAATTATCACCCGGTTATGGGACCGGGTAGAGTTTAACAGAATGGAGGACTGCGTATGTTTGACAAAACCATTGTGTTGGGGGTCGCTCCGGTAAAGAGGGCTTTCCTTGACATCAACGAGGCAAAACGGCAGAAAGAGAAATTCTTAGGGGTGATAAAAGGCATTAAGCCTGATCTGGTCAAGATTGTCACCGTTGACGAAGTGGTGCCGGACGGAATTGTTTTTACCGCCGATGCCGCGGCCAAGGCAATTGAAACCTTTAAGGCGGCGAAAATCAACGCCCTGTTTATTCCCTTCTGCGATTTTGGGGAAGAAGGACCCGCCGCCACGGTAGCCGAAGCCTTTAAAAACATCCCCATTCTAGTCTGGGGCGCCCGGGATGAAAAGCCCAACCGGGAAGACATAGGATTCCGCGGCCGGGATACGCAGTGCGGTATGTTTGCGGCCACCAAAGTAATGTCCCGCAAGGGGGTAAAGTACAGCTACATTTACAATGTGGCCACGGAAAGCGAGGAATTCAAGAACGGGTATATCACCTTTCTAAGGACAGTGGCGATCGTAAAGGACATCCGCGGCCTGAGGGTAGCGCAGATTGGGACCCGGCCGTCCGGGTTTGAGAGCGTTATCGCGAACGAAGGGGATCTGGTCAACAAATACGGGATGACCGTATTCCCGCTTTCGCCGTATGCCATCAGCGACATGGCGAACCGGCTGTCCGCGCCGCCGGACCCGAATGCGCCGCCCAATCCCTTTGAACCGCCCTTTATGAAACAGATGATCGAAGAGGGCCGGAAGGAAGTTGAGAAGTATTTTAAGGAAATGAAGGAACGGCATTCCAAGATAGAATTTGTCGCCTTTGGCCCCCCCGGAACCCCGGGCCCCGACGTGGATAAGTCCCTGCGGCGGGTAGCGGCCCTTAAGGTGGCGATGAAGATTCAACTGGAAATGAACAACTGTTCCTGTGCGGCCTTTGAGTGCTGGTCCGCCATGGCTGCCTGGGGCGGAGCGACGCCCTGTATTGCCCTGGGCGATCTTGCGACGGACGGGTATCCGCTGGCCTGCGAAACCGATCTCTACGGAGCCATATCGATGGCGATTCTGCGGGCGGCTAATCTGTATGAGAACGCGGTGTTTCTGGCGGACCTGACCATCCGGAATCCCGAGAATGAGAATTCGGAACTGCTATGGCACTGCGGACCGTTCCCCCACAGCCTGAAGGCGGAAAAGTCGCCCTCGGGGTTGAGGAACGCCCAGGGACAGTTCTACCTGAAAGACGGCCCCCTAACGCTGGTCAAGCTCGGATACGACGAAAACACGGGGAAATACTGGCTATTCGGCGGGGAAGGGAAGACCACGACCGGTCCTGAAAGCTCGGGGACCTATGTATGGCTGGAGGTGGATAACTGGAAACGCTGGGAAGAGAAGCTGATGTTCGGGCCCTATATCCATCATATTGGCGGCGCCTACGGGCATTTCCTCCCTGCGCTCCGGGAAGCGGCGCGGTATCTGGACATGGTCTTTGATAACGCCCACGAACAGGGAACATACAGCCTGTAAAGTTCACTTTCCTTCTGTGCCCGTAATAGGATTGGTAATCCGGGCACGGAAGGTTTTGTCCTATCCTGGAATAGGGCCATGTTAACTAAATAGAAAGGATGATAATTATGGTGCAAGTAAAAGCGAAACCCCTCAGCAAAGATGCCTTCGCCCGATACGGCGAATACCTCGATCTGACGAACAATGCCGACCTTGAAAAGGTTACCGGCAGCCCCGGCGGTTTTTGGCCGAACGCCATTCAGCTGATTTTCGGCGGAACGCTGCCGCCGACCGTTTCCGTATGCCAGGCGAACAAGGTAGACAAAATCGAAGTCCACTTTTTTGAAGGCCACGAGAAGACGTGCGAAGGGCTGCTCCCCATAGATGGGGATGTGGTGATCTATGTGGGCCCCGGGATAATGAAGTTCGGCCCGCCGCCCTACAAGGTGCAGCTGGACAAGATGGAAGCGTTCATAGTTCCCAAGGGAACGTTTGTGAAACTGAATCCCTATGTGACCCACGGGAGCCAGTTTGCCATAAACGAGAAGGAAGTGCATCTGCTCTGCCTTCTTCCCAACCTGACCGCAAGCACCGACATGACCGTGGTGTTTGACCCGAATGATGGTATTGAGATCGTTCTTTAGGCATTATGCCGTACCTAGTGCGGCTAAAGTTATCTATTGAAGATGAGGGGGGATCCTCATCTTCAATCTTAAAACTTGGAGGACTGAAAAATGTTGACGCTAAAAGAAAAAATCGGGTACGCAAGCGGTGATGCCGCCTGTTGTCTGCTCAACCATCCTTTGCAGAATAACCTCATGTTTTTTGCAACCAATTTCATGCATATCCCCATCCCGGTAATCACCTTGATACTGTTCTTTGCCCGTATTTTCGATGCGATTAACGACGTGATGATCGGCGCCTGGGTGGATAGGACCTACACTAAAACAGGGAAAGTCCACCCCTGGATGAAGGCCTACCTTATCCCGACCATGATTTCGATTGTCATTGTATTCATGGTACCGGAGTCGGCTTCGATAGGAGTCAAAGCCGTCCTTGTTACCATCGGTTATGCGGCGTATTCGTGGTTCTATACCGGTATCAACCTTACTTATGGAGCCCTGCTCCCCCTGATGACCAAAGATCAGGGCGACCGGGCGCTCCTCGCGGTCCTGCGCTTTGCCGGCGTTATGATCGGCGCGAACATTGTCGCCATCGGTACGCAGCCCCTTATCAAGGTGTTCGGCGACGCCTTCTTTAACGGCGAACGGTATTGGGGCTACCTCATCGTGGTGGTGATTTTCACCGTCCTTGGCGGTCTTGTCTATCTTTGTACCATCTTCTGGACAAAAGAGAAGGTCTACTTTGATGATGTGGCGGAGAAAGAAAAACGGGGCCTTACCCTGGAGATGCTCCGGCAGCAGGAAAAAGACAGGCCCAAGATGGATTTCTTTAAGGACCTTTCGTTCCTGCTCCGTAACAAACCCT
>JAIRLQ010000512.1 GCA_031259345.1 Treponema sp. | reverse complement strand
CAGTTCTTCAAAATAGAGCCTGTCGCAGGTGTCGTAGTCGGTGGAAACAGTTTAGGGGATGCAATTTACCATAATGGAATACCGACCCATTTCACGGGCGGGTTTAACCGCGTTGACGCAGCACCAGTCAAACTCTACGCTTGACCCGATGCGGTAGGCGCCCGATCCCAGTACCATGACGCCCCTGCCCGAAGGCGCGGCATCGTCCATTGCCGCGGCCGACGCCTCCGCGGCGCCGTAGGTCATATAAAGGTAATTTGTTTTTGCCGGGTACTCCGCCGCCAAAGTATCAATCTGCTTTACCGCCGGGCGCAGGCGGTATTCTTCACGCAAAGCCCTGATTTCCGTTTCGTCCATGCCCGTAAAATCGCCGATACGGGCATCGGAAAAGCCAAGACGTTTTGCCTTGGCAAGCAGTTCCCTTTTAAACGGGCCGGTAAGGGCGCGTATCTCTTGTTCCGCTTCCAGGACATTACGAATTTTATGAAGGAACCATTTATCGATTTTTGTAAGCCGGTGTATTTTGTCTACCGGCCAGCCTTCCTTAAGGGCGCGATAAATAATAAATATGCGGCGGTCCGTTGGCTTTTGCAAAGCTTCCTTTATGTCCCTGTCCTCAATATTGTTCATCCCGGCGCCGCAAAAGATGTCATCCGCCGCCAGCCCCGGCACCCCAATGCCGGTCATGCGCAGGGCTTTTTGCAGGGCCTCTTCAAAACTGCGGCCAATGGACATGACTTCCCCTACGGACTTCATCTCACTCCCGATGCGGAGATCAACGTTTTTAAATTTCGCCAAATCCCAACGGGGAACTTTTACTACGACATAATCCAGTGCGGGCTCAAAACAGGATTTTGTTACTTTGGTGATGCGGTTTTCGATATCAATAAGTGAATAGCCCAGGGCAAGTTTTGCGGCTACAAACGCCAGGGGGTAGCCTGTAGCCTTTGACGCCAGGGCGGAGGATCGGGAAAGCCGGGCGTTTACTTCGATAATGCGGTAACGAAGTCTGCCGTTCTCATCCTCGCTTGCAGGATCGAGGGCGTACTGTATGTTACATTCACCAACGATACCCAGGTGGCGGATTACATCAATGGCAATGCTGCGCAGTTTATGGTACTCGCTGTCGGTCAGCGTTTGGGATGGTGCAACTACGATGCTTTCACCAGTGTGGATACCCAGGGGGTCAAAGTTTTCCATATTACAAACAGTGATGCAGTTATCAAAACTATCCCGCACAACTTCGTATTCAATTTCTTTCCAGCCGCCAAGCCATTCTTCAACCAACACCTGGGGCGTGCCGCCTGTTTCATTGGTTTTACCGAAAGCCTTGTCGCATCTTTTGCAAAGTTCCGCATGGCTCTGGCAAAGCCCGGAACCCGATCCGCCCAGGGCGTAGGCGGAGCGCACCATTACGGGATAGCCGATTTTTTCGGCAGCTTTGGCGGCGGCTTCCGTGTCCGTACAGGCGATGCTTCGGGGCACCAGCGCGCCGATTTCGGAAAGACGCTCTACAAAGCGCTCACGGTCTTCGGTATCTTCGATGGCCTTTACCTGGGTGCCCAAAACTTTTACCCCGTACTTGTAAAGCGTACCGTCCCGTTCAAGCGCTACGCCGCAGTTAAGGGCTGTCTGTCCGCCAAAGGAAAGAAAGAGCCCGTCGGGTTTTTCTTTTTCGATAACATGTTTTACATATTCAGGGGTAACCGGCAAAAAATAAGTTGCGTCCGCCATGCCTTCCGATGTTTGTATGGTGGCAATATTGGGATTGATTAGTACAATTTTAATACCTTCTTCCCGCAACGCCTTTAGCGCCTGTGAGCCTGAATAATCAAACTCGCCTGCCTGCCCGATTTTTAAACCGCCCGAACCAAGCACCAAAACTTTTTTTGGCATGTCTTTTCTTGTTTTTGCCATGTTATACACCTTTTACCTGTTCGATAAACCGGTCAATTAAAAATTCGGTGTCTTTCGGCCCCGGACAGCCTTCGGGATGGAACTGGACGGCGCTGAACGGATAGCGGGTGGAACGGATGCCTTCGATGGTGTTGTCGTTTGCGTTGGTGAACCAGGGTTCCCAGCCTAGAGGGATAGTTTCGGCGCGGACTGCGTAGCCGTGGTTTTGGCTCGTGATATAACAGCGTTTTGTTCCCACCTCGACACAGGGCTGGTTTTGGCCCCTGTGGCCATAGGGCAGTTTATAAGTGTCCGCGCCTGCGGCCAGCGCCATAAGCTGGTTCCCCAGGCAAATACCGAAGATAGGCTTTTTGCGTTCAAATGCCCGGCGTACCGCGGCTATGGTTCTGCCGCAGGCTTTTGGATCCCCCGGGCCGTTGGAAAGAAAAAGGCCGTCGTATTCAAGCCCTGAAAGATCGTGATTCCAGGGAAGCCTTATAACTTCCACATTACGGGCAAGAAGGCAGCGGAGTATATTTGCTTTTGCGCCGCAATCAATAAGGGCAATCCGGGGCAGGGCTTCGCAGGCGGCGCCTGCCGGGCGGTATGTTTTAATCTCTTTTGGGGAAACTTCCGCTACCGGATGAGGCGAAATTCCCGAATCCATGGTTACATCCCTTGAACCTTCAACCAGAATTTTCCCCTGCATGACGCCGTGCTCTCTGAGCCGCTTGGTAAGATCCCTTGTATCAATGCCATACACACCGGGAACATTGTTTTTTTCGAGCCAGGACGAAAGGTTAAGAGACGAAGCAAAATGGCTGGGTTCTTCGCAGGCTTGGGAAACCACAAAACCCGAAACCTGAACAGCAGGGGACTCAAAATGAATGGGGATGCCCTGTTTATCAAAAAAAGGTTCCGCTGTTTTGGGCTGCACCGGTACGCCGTAATTGCCCACAAGGGGGTAGCTTGAAACCTGGATCTGCCCCTTAAAACTTGGGTCTGTACGCGACTGGGGGTAACCCGTCATGCCGGTTGTAAAAACTAC
>JAIRLQ010000463.1 GCA_031259345.1 Treponema sp. | reverse complement strand
GGACGATGCCGCACCTTCGGGCAGGGGCGTCATGGTACTGGGATCGGGCGCCTACCGCATCGGGTCAAGCGTGGAGTTTGACTGGTGCTGCGTCAACGCGGTTAAAACCGCCCGTGAATTGGGACGTTATTCCATTATGGTAAATTGCAACCCCGAAACTGTTTCCACCGACTACGACATGTGCGACAGGCTCTATTTTGAAGAACTGAGTCTGGAACGGGTTTTGGATATTTACGAGCGGGAACGCCCGGACGGCATTATCCTTTCCATGGGGGGGCAGATTCCGAATAACCTTGCCACAAAACTTTACGCCGCGGGGGCGCTGATTTACGGTACCGGCGTCCAGTCCATAGACAGCGCCGAAGACAGAAATAAATTTTCGGCCCTTCTTGACAGCCTGGGCATAGAGCAGCCCGAATGGAAAGAGCTGACGGATCTTGAAAGCGCAAAGGCCTTTGCCGCCAAAGTAAATTACCCTGTGCTCATAAGGCCAAGTTATGTATTATCCGGCGCCGCCATGAACGTGGCATGGGACGATGAAAGCCTTGAGCGCTTTTTGGGGATGGCGGCCGATGTTTCCCCGGAACATCCTGTGGTTTTAAGCAAGTTCATCGAAAATTCCAAAGAAATCGAAATTGACGCCGTGGCCAAACGGGGCGAAATCCTTTACGACGCCATCACCGAACATATCGAAAAT
Organism: Treponema sp.; assembly: GCA_031259345.1. Classification (GTDB taxonomy): domain Bacteria; phylum Spirochaetota; class Spirochaetia; order Treponematales; family Breznakiellaceae; genus JAIRLQ01. The sequence continues at coordinate 8,699 of JAIRLQ010000463.1, read as the reverse complement.
GCCGGCGTCCATTCCGGCGACGCCACGGTGGTGCTGCCTGCCCAAAGGCTCTATATCGAAACAATCAGAAAGATCCGCCGCATTGCGGCGCAAATCTCAGGCGCCCTGGATATTTCGGGGCCCTTCAACATTCAGTTTCTGGCGCAGCGAAACAAAGTACGGGTTATCGAGTGCAACCTTAGGGCCTCAAGAAGCTTCCCTTTCTGTTCAAAAATATCCAGGGTAAATATGATAGACCTTGCGGTCCGGGCGATGCTCGACGAGAATGTTCCCAGGGAACAATCCTCGGCGCTGGATCTTAACTGGGTGGGGGTTAAAGCGGCGCAGTTCTCCTTTAGCCGCCTTCACGGCGCAGACCCGGTGTCGGGGGTCGAAATGGCATCCACCGGGGAAGTTGGCTGCATAGGCGGCGAACTGAACGACGCCTTTCTTAAAGCCCTGCTGTCGGTGGGTTACCGCATTCCCAAAAAACGCATACTCCTTTCCACCGGCCCCATCGAGGATAAACTTGATTTTCTTGACTCCGCAAAGAAACTTGTGGAAATGGGCTACGAACTTTACGCGTCCCGGGGCACCGCCAAATTCCTTAATAATTCAGGCGTAAGCGCAACTCCGCTTAACTGGCCTTTGGAATCAAAAGAGCCCAACATTGCGGGCTATATCAGGCGGCGCGTAGTAGATATGATCATCAACATCCCCAAAAACAACCGTGAAACAGAATTAAAAAACGATTATATAATCCGCCGTATGGCAATAGACTTTGACATTCCCCTGTTTACCAACATCAAAGTTGCAAGGGAATTCATTGACGCCATGGTTGGCGAGCGGGAAAAGGGCCTGGAGATAAAAGCCTGGGAAGAATACCGGCAGTAAACTCCCGCCCATAAAGCGGACAGATACTAATTGCTCTTACCGCGGTTTATTCGTGCGCGGCTCAAATATTTGGTTATGCGAAACGCCAAAAAAAATTGCTTTGCAAAAGAATGATAAACATGATAGTATATAAGCAGGGGAGAAAATTTCATGAAAATGACAAAAGGAATCGGCCGCAAAATTTTAAGAAAAATTTACACCGGATTAGGGTTAACCGCCGTAGCGCTGGTATTCCAGGCATGTTATGGAACCCCGCAAACTATGGGGTTGGACGTTCTTATACGGGGCGTTGTAAAGTCGAAAAAAACAGAAGAGCCGATTGAGGGAATAAAAGTTTCGGTCAAGGATATGGATCAAGCCGAATTAACGAATAGCGCCGGCAAATTTCAGATATATGTCCCGCAGGAAGAATTTTACACCATCCAATTTGAAGATATTGATGGTGCGGAAAACGGATCATATTCATCAACGGAAATCCACGTTGATTTTTCAAATGATAAAATAGACTTAGATATAATATCGTTGGACGATGCCAAATAAGATTTTGCCTTATATTCATCGCTTGTTTAGGCAGAATGAAACAAAATTACATGAATTAAATTATCTGTTCTGGGAATGTACTCAACGGTGTAATTTGAGGTGTTTACACTGCGGATCGGATTGCGCGTCCGATTCCACAGTACCTGACATGCCCTTTAATGACTTCTTACAGGCAATTCTGCCTATAACGCATACATATAGGGCTAGCGATATAACGGTGGTTATAACGGGCGGAGAACCGTTGTTGCGGAAAGACCTGATTTTATGCGGCAAGACATTACGGGAATACGGTTTTCACTGGGGAATTGTTACCAATGGGTATGGCTATACTTTTGATATTCACGCCGGACTGCTTGCGGCGGGAATGGGGACTTTAACCCTAAGTCTTGACGGACTTGAAAATAGTCATAATTGGCTAAGGTCAAACAACAAAAGTTTTGAAAACGCGGTTAAGGCGCTAGATTTGATTGCGTCTTCAAAAGGTTTGACCTATGATGTTGTTACATGCGTCAATCGAAAAAACATCAGCGAACTTTCTGATTTTAAAGATTTTCTAATTTCAAAAAAGGTAAAAGCCTGGCGGCTTTTTACAATAGCGCCTATCGGAAGGGCCGTAAATAATAATGATATGATATTAACATCCAATGAATTAAAACAGTTGATGGATTTTATTGTCCTCTCTCGTATGAAAAGTGGTATTGATGTTAAATTTAGCTGTGAGGCGTATGTTGGAAAATATGAAAAACAAGTACGGGATTCCTATTTTTTTTGTCGTGCGGGAATAAATATAGCTTCAGTGCTGATAGACGGGTCAATATCGGCGTGTCCAAATATCAACCGAAATTTTGTGCAAGGGAATATTTACAATGACAATTTCCTTGAAGTATGGAATAATCGGTTTGAGGTTATGAGGAACCGTAATTGGACAAAGACGGGAATTTGTACAGATTGTAAAGATTATAAAAACTGCAATGGCGGTGCCATGCACTTATGGAATGAAAAAAAAGATACGATAATAACTTGTATAAATAAAACGCTTAAATAATTAGTGTCTATTTAAGATCTGAATAATCTGAGATTAAAATGTTACTGAGTTTATGATCCGCGTATTAAAGCATTTCCTTTGTTCTGTAACTCCGCTCCAGTTCTTCCAGACTGGTTCTCATGCCTTGTTCAAAGCCGGAGAGGGCTTCAGTGTCGTCGTTTTTGACAGTGGACTTAAGGCGGGAAAGTTCTTCCCGGATGGAAAGGGATGTAATTTTAATGAGCGGGGCGCCCAGCTTGATGCAGGTGGCGGCGCGTTCATGAAATTCCATAATCAGTTCGAGCAGACGCACCTGTTTGGCTGGGGAGCAGTACATATCAATTTCATCAAAAGAGTTTTGCTGAAGAAAACCATTTTTAATGATGTCGGCGCTAAGAAGCACCAGGCGCTGGTCGTCGGGCAGGGCGTCGGGGCCGATGAGACGGACAATTTCCGCAAGGCGCTGCTCTTTTTTAAGAAGGTCCAGGGCGGCCTGACGGACAGCGGCCCATTGGGGGCTAACCTTTTCCCACCAGGATTTGACTTCTTCGGCGTACTCCGAATAGCTGTCTATCCAGCTTATGGCCGGATAATGCCGCGCATTGGCAAGATCCCGGTCAAGAGCCCAAAAGCATCGTATAAAGCGTTTGGTATGCTGGGTTACGGGCTCCGAAAAGTCTCCGCCGGGCGGAGAAACCGCGCCTATAATAGACACTGAGCCTTCACTGCCGCCTAGGGTTTGTACCCGGCCTGCCCGTTCATAAAACTCCGCAAGCCGTGTGGGAAGGTAGGCGGGAAAGCCTTCCTCCGCGGGCATTTCTTCCATACGCCCCGAAAGTTCCCGAAGGGCTTCGGCCCAACGGCTTGTAGAGTCCGCCATGATAGCGACATGACAGCCCATGTCGCGGTAAAACTCCGCCAGGGTAACACCTGTGTAAATGGATACTTCACGGGCGGCAACGGGCATATTGCTGGTATTGGCGATAAGTATTGTGCGCTCCATAAGCGAGCGCCCCGAGCGCGGGTCTATAAGGTGGGGAAACTCGGTAAGGACATCGGTCATTTCGTTTCCCCGCTCACCGCAGCCAATGTAGACAATCACATCGGCATCGCACCATTTGGCAATGGCATGCTGGGTCATGGTTTTGCCGGTGCCAAAACCGCCCGGTATTGCCGCAACGCCGCCCTTTGACAGGGGGAAGAACACATCGATAACCCGCTGCCCGGTTGCCAGGGGTGTTTCGGCCCCCAGCCTCCCGGCATTGGGCCGGGGCACGCGTACAGGCCACCACTGCGCCAGTTTTATTTCTTCCCCCAGATCGGTACGGGCCGCAACGCCCGAAACAGTGAAACTTGAAGCGGGAGAAAGCCAGGCGATGATACCCCGGGCTTTGTTTCCGCCCGCAACGCCCGGAGGGATCATAATCTTACAGGTAATGCTTTCCGTTTCTTTTACCGTACCCAGTACAAGTCCGGAAACGGCGGGAACTTTTTCCCCCGCGGCAACGCGGGCGGCAAGGGCCGGGTCGGGAATAAAAGACCATTCTTTGTCCGGATCAAGCGGATCCCCGCGGCCGCCCGCCTCCATAAAGGCCCCGGACTCTTTGTACAGGGCTTCCAGGGGCCGCTGTATGCCATCGTAAATTGTACCTATAAGGCCGGGGCCCAGCAGTACCGATAAGGGCCTGCCTGTGCTTGCAGCGCCGGCGCCTATCATAAGGCCTGTGTCATCTTCGTAAACCTGGACTATGGCTTCCTCTTTTTCCAGCCTGACAATTTCGCCGATAAGCCGCTTTTCGCCGACTTCAACCACATCAAAAAGCCCCGCGCCGCCCAGGCCTCGGGCCCGAATAATGGGGCCCGAGATACGGGTAACTTTACCGCTAATCATCCAACACACCCCCGCCTAAAAGGGCTGCGGCAAGTTCGGCGCGCCTGGTTTCAAGCAGGTAAAAGGCCGCTTCTTCTACCGAGGCGCTAATCCACACCGTATCGGTTTGAAGTGAGAGAGCGGGGAACGCTGAGGCAAGTGAGCTTTCATTTTTTTTCAGTTTAATATTATTACCGTCAAAGCCTTTGGGTATGAAGCCAAGGGCTTTTTGCAAAGCGATCCCGGCTTCGGTTTCGCTAAGGCCGGAATAGGAGAGAACAGCTTCCTCCGCTTTAACGCCGGGCAACGCCGGGTTTTGGCTGCCGCCGTCTGTCCAGTCAATGCAAGCCGCAAGGCGCGCCGCAAATTCCCGATCCAGCACTGCCAGTAATTGTTCACGGTTTAAACCATGCAAAAAAACCTCCATAGCTTGAGTAAGTGATTTCTCTGCTGTTTTGGAACGGAGGCGGCGCTTATCCAAAGGCAGCCGGGCAAAAATTTCTTCTTTTACCTTTTCAAGGCGGGCAGCATAACTCTTTTGACTGTCCAGCAAAGCCTTTGCGGTTTTTTTGTTCCAGCGCTTTGTCTGGGACTCAAGCGTTTCGTCAGCGCTTTTTAAAATCTTAAAGGCCTTTTTTCGGGCATCTTCCAAAATTTCCCGGTCCAGGGCTTCAGTTGAACGCAGTTCTTCCATAATTACACGTGTATTCCTATAGCCTCGCGGATTGAATCTACCAGGGTTTGGCGTCCAGGGAGGCGGCCCAGAAGTCCTGGAACTTCCACGATAAGCGGGTATTGATCCGAAAGCTGCCAGTTGATAAGCAGCTCGCCGAGCCAATCGGCGACTTCTTCGGTCAAAATAAGCACCCGGCATTTTTCGATGCCCGGGATCACTGCGCCGGCCGTTTCATCGTAGCCTTCTGTCATCCGGCGAAAAACAAGCCGCGCGGCGGCGGCGTCGGATACCGGCGCACCGGAGATTCCAACAAAACGGAAGGCTGTTACCAGTTCCGCCTCCCCGATAAAGAAAAAATCCACCTGTTTCTTTAGCCTAAATAACCAGAATAAGAAGCGCAACCAGAAAGCCCCAAAGACAAATGCCTTCGGCAAGGCCGGCATAAGGCAGGGCCTTGCCGGAAAGCTCCGGGTTTTCGCTCATAGCGCCCATGGCGGCAGATCCAATCTGGCCGACCGCAATGCCGCCGGCAATACAGGAAATTCCTACCGCTAAAGCCGCAGCAAGGTATTTCCACAAAGAGCCGTCTGAAACCGCCCGGGAAGCGGGCTCGGCTTCCTGGGCTGCCAACTCTGTTGACGCGAACACTGCCGCGGACATTGTCAGTAAAATTAACATCAAAAAAACAATCTTTCGCTTCATCCTATACTCCCTTGCGGAACCTGAAAGGCGTAAACTCCACCCCGGTCTCTGTAAAAAATTTGCTGAAGAATTCGTAATATTGAAGACGTACTACCTGAATAGCAACGATCATTCCCTCAAGAATTATAATGACGGCGTTTCCTATGATCAAAACAAGAAAAGAAAACGCGCCGCCGGCGCTTACACCCGACACCATGTCGGCAAAAGTAAAAACAATAAAAGACAGCACGGCGTGGGAAAGGGCAAAGGCCCCAACCCGGAGAAAACTTACGGTATTGGAAACATAGGTCGAAACGGTTTCCAGAATTTCCACAAAGCCTTCCATAATGAATACCATGATGCCTTCGGCAAATACCGGGCGCCGCCCCAGGAAAAGCCGCCAGAGGGGGGGGCCAAAAAAGATGGCCAGAACCGGAATTGCCAATCCTATGATATCAAACCAGATAAAGCGGAAAACAAAAGAATCCGGCGGATTTATCATCCCAATAATAAAACGCACAGCCAGGCTTACGGCATACCAGAAAAGCACAATGCCCGAAACGCCGGTTTTGGAAAACAGGGCTTTCTCATATTCCTTAAGGGATATTTGATTGACTACATTTACCAAAAGCCCTACCGAATTGAGTATTATCCCCACGCCGATGGTAAAACCAAAAAAATAAAACAGCTTGGTTACACTGCCGCCGTGCTCCGGAAGGGGCATCAGGACAAGCAGGCGGTCCACCGGATGGCCGGTAAGAAAGCCGGTAACAGTACGGGTAAGGCCCACAAGCAGTTCTTCGTTGGTAAAAACCGCGCCGTTTAAAAGGCCCATTACCATTGAGGAAATTCCTACCGAAAGGAGGGGAACGGAAAATTTGCGGAATCCGGCAAGAACTTTTAAGCCGCGTTTTCCTGTAAGAAATCCCAAAAGAAAAAGCACAAAGCCCTGGCCCAGATCGCCAAACATAATGCCGAATAAAACCGTAAAGAAAATTGCCACAAACGGCGTAGGGTCTATGGTGCCATACAAAGGCGCGCCGTAAGAAAACACCACCCCTTCAAAGCCTTTTACAAACGCGCCGTGATCCAGTGATACAGGCACCTTCTCCGTTTTGTCCCGTACCGAAGGAATTTCTTCGGGATTAAAAGAGCGGGCGGCAACCCTGCCGTCTGTTACCTTTTCCAGATCGTCTATCATGGAAGACACAGAGTCGGCGGGAACCCAACCGGTAAGGAAGTATGCGTTTTTGGTCGATTTAAGCTTGGCCTTAAGCTGTTCCATAACTCCCGCCATAAGATACGAAGCGGTAAGAGAAACCAGAGTAGCGCCGTATTCATCCTTGAACTGCTTTTTCCGTTCCGCAATTTCGTTTAGATCCTTTTCCGCCTCTTTAAGCCGGGATTCCAGACCCGAAAGAAGTTCCCCGGGAATCCCTTTGTAGCCTTCGGGAACTGTAATGGGGATAAAGTTCGCCCGTTTTAGCTCCGAATCCAGGGCAAAGCGGCCTTTACGTGAAGCCGCGGCAAGTACCCGGTCTCCTAAGCCCTCCTCATCCAGGGGGATAATCACGGCCCTGTCTGTCAGAGCCTCCCGCAGTTCATCATGCCGCCTTGGATCAAGCCGCCCTACCCTAAGGGTAAGATACGAAAGCTGATCCAGATCCGCAAAAGGCGCATTAAGGTTCGCAAAAGCTTTTGCCTCCGCCAGGGCTTCTTCTATCTTTTTCTTTTCCTGGTTTTGCAAATTTTCCCGCTGGCTTAGGGAAGAAACAGCGGCAGTTATTTTATCCGTCAGGGCTTCTTCGGTTTCTCCGGGATTTCGGCTTTCCTCTTCGGGTTCCGAGGGAAGCTCAAGTCCAAGGCAGGCCGATGCGGCTTCAAGTTTTTCAAGCTTGTCCTTTATAAAACGATAAGAAGCGGCATCCAAAGCCTGAACGGTTCCGCTTTCCGGGGGCTCATAGGCTTCCCCGTCTTCGGTAAAATGCATTACCCCTTTTCTGCCAAGGTATTCAATAACCGCGTCCGCATCCCGGGCAAGAACGGTCAGCTCAATTTGTTTCATTTTACGGGGCTTAAGCATTGTCTATCCCCAGCAAAGAAAGAACATCCCCGGATGCCATCCCGAGCCCAAGGCCTTCGGCATTGGAAGTAAGCACATCTTCTTCAAATTGTTTTAGTTTAATAAAACAAAAAATAGTATCCAAAGAAAAAGGGTGCTGCCGGAAATACTGCCGGGCTTCGTTATAAAGATACCTTGAAGAGGCGTTTTGAAAATACCTTGGATCTACCAGCCAGGAACTGCCGGAATCGGGATTTAAAAAATCTTTCCATTTCCAGGCAGTCCAGGCCTGGTAGTTATCCAGAGGGAATTCCAGGCAGCCAAGAGCGTCGTCCGCAAAGGAATGCCCCTTCGATTTAAAACCGGGAATATAAACCAGGTGGAGTTTAACTTCCTCCGCCGACATCCAGTAAAATTTGCGGAGCCGTAAGGTCCAGCAAATATTGTGAAGTATAATTTCATCGGCGAGTATTTTTTCCGCCGCCCGTTTGTCGCTTCCGGGCAGTTCATTAAGAGAAGCCCAAAGGGCTTCGTAATAATGGCGATCCAGAAGGGTATGCAGGGCAATGGTTCCAAGGTCCTTGTAGAGTACCCCGTTTTTATCCAAAAGAAATTGAAATTCCGTACCCAAAAGCATATCGGGAATATTCGGCCATGCCTCAAAATGAACAGTCCTAAAGCGGCCTATATCCGTAAAAGCCGGGGGCTTCTTGTCCCCGCCAATGGACGAAACCAGCGCGCTCTTTAGATCTGTGTACTCATAACCGCGAATCAAAAGCGAAAGAAATTTGGGAGGTTTGGAAAAACATTCTACAATGGAAATAATGGAAGAAACCGCCCGTCCCGAAATACGGTTTTCAAGATCGTATAAAAGTTCTTTTTCCGGAAGATCCTTGGAGCCGGATGGAAAAATCAGCCGATCCAGTTCCGAAAGGCGGGATATGCCCTTTAAGGACGAAGTTCGCCTGCCGAT
>JAIRLQ010000407.1 GCA_031259345.1 Treponema sp. | reverse complement strand
GTTCCTTCACGCCCCCGGAGGGGGGGCTGCGGACCCTCGTCCTGGTTTCGGGAAACGGGACCAACCTCCAGGCCCTGATCGACGCGGAAAAGGCCGGCGGCCTGGGCCCCGCCCGGATTATCGGGGTGATCTCGGACCGCCCCGGGGCTTTTGCCCTGGAGCGGGCCCGGCGGGCGGGGATCACCGGGTATACCGAGGCCCCCCTTGGGGGCCTCCCGAAGCCGGAGCGGGCGGGAGAGCTTTCGGGGCGGATTCTCCGGATCGCCCGGGAAGAGCGGGCGGACCTCATCGTGCTGGCGGGGTTCCTCTCGATACTGGCGGGGGATATCCTCGATGCATACAGGGGCCGGATCGTCAACCTGCACCCCAGCCTGCTCCCCCGCTTCGGGGGGCCGGGGATGTACGGGGAGCGGGTCCACCGGGCGGTGCTGGATGCGGGGGCGCCGGAGTCGGGCTGCACGGTCCACCTGGTGGACCGGGGCGTCGATACGGGGCCCGTCCTCCTGCAGCGCCGGGTCCCGGTGCTGGCCGGCGATGACCCGGCCTCCCTGGCGGAGCGGATCCACCGGGAGGAGCATATCGCCCTGGTGGAGGCCGTGGCGATGCTGGCGGAAAAGGCGGAGCGGGCTTAGGCCTTCTTATGGGCGCCCTCGCTTATCTGTGCGGATCTCCCGGCGGGGTAAGGTCCAGCTTTACCAATGCATTCCCGTGGCCGCGTCATTACCGGTATCATCACGCTTGCTGATCATATAACATAAAGCATCAAGGGAAACATGCAGGGACTGATCAAATAAAGAACTCAAAAGCTGTATAGAGGTACGCTTCCCCTCACGATCACCCTTGACCGTCCCGGGGATACAAAGGATCTGATCCGCTGCAGCGGCCAAGTCCGAATCCTTTTTGCTGGTAACGGCTAAAACTTTACACCCTGTTTTTTTTGCTTTCCGGGCATCATTAACCACATTGGCGCTGCTGCCGGAACCGGATATGCCGATGAATACATCATCCTGCCGCAGCGCCGGCGTGATGGTCTCTCCAATCACATAGACCGTGTAGCCGAGATGCATGAGCCGCATGGCAAATCCTTTTGCCATTAAGCCGCTGCGCCCTTCACCGTCTACAAAAATCCTGAAGTCTTTTTTGATAAGCGTCAGAGCCGCCTCCATTTCTTCATCCCTAATCTGAACCAAGACATCCCTGATTTCTGTCTGAATAGTGTCAAGAATATTCATTTTACCGTCTCCCTTTTACTTTTAATTAAGAGCTGCTTTTAATTAAGAGCTTCCTTAAAATCCATAACAGCCTTTGTTATATCGCTGCTTTTAGTTATTGCCCCTCCTACAATAACGATTTCTATTCCGGCTGCCTTGAGAAACGGAATGGTTTCAAGCCGAACCCCTCCTGCCGCCGCAATACGGCGCATTCCCGCCAATGGTTCCATATTCTTCCGAACCATTTCCGTAAGTCCAATACCGGCACAATCAGCGGGAATATGGAGACAAAAAACCGCATCTTCGAAACCCCTCAGCGCCTGTATTTCCTCCCTGTCTAGCCCCAGCAGGTCAATCATATAGGTGCGGCCGTATTCCCTGGTAATTCTTTGACAACCCTGAATGGTAGCGGATGAGGCCGCTCCCATGACGGTGGCAATATCCGCTCCGGCCTCAAAAGCCCGGCGGAATTCGTATTCCCCCTCATCAATGGTTTTCATATCCGCCAAAATGGCCTGCCCGGGAAATTGTTTTTTGAGAAAACCTACGCTGTTCGTAAGTCCAAAGTCCTTGATGAGGGACGTACCGGCCTCAATAATATCAGCCCTGCCCTCCGCAAGACGAATGATACGCTCCGCCTCAATCACGCTGACCCTGTCAATAGCCATTTGTAAAAGCACCGTTTTCTACCTCCTCAAGATATAATGCAAGTTTTTCCCTGTCAGGCAGCCCTTCATTATCACCTTCCTGCCTAATCTGCAGCGCTCCTATGGCATTGGCCCGTTCAACCGTCCGGTAAAGGGGAAGTCCTTCCAGTATTCCGCTTATTATGCCGACCGCGAAGCCATCCCCCGCACCCACGGTATCTGAGACCCTGTCAACAGGTTTACAGTCCTGATAAAACTTTTCGTCCCGGCTCTGCGTGTAAGAACCCTTCCTCCCCAGCTTTACGGTAACCATCTTTGCCCCGCAGGACAGATAATGTTCGGCTATCGCTTCAGGATCGCCGCTGCCGGTAAGCATCAACCCTTCTTTATAACCGGGCAGAATAAAATCACATTGGCCCGCGATTTCGTTTATAATTTCTATCATTGTTTCCCTGCTTTCCCACAGGCCGGGCCGCAGGTTTGGATCAAAACTAACCAAAAGACCCGCTTCCCGGGCCTTTTGAATCATGCGAAAAGTTACGGCCCGGGATTCCGGAGATAACGCAGGAGGGATTCCGGTAACGTGCAGCAAATGTGCCCCGGAAAAATTAACATCCTCAACATCCGCCGGACTTAAATGGCTGGCAGCGCTGTTTTGGCGGTAATAATCTACGACAGGGTCTCCATCCATTGCCTTTTCTTTTAACTGAAAGCCGGTAAAATACTGATCGTCGTGAATGATATGGGCGCTGATTCCCTCCGCATCAAGTTTGCTTTTGATATATCTCCCCAGAGTGTCATTCCCAAGCCGTGTAACATACGCTGCCTGATGCCCCAGCCGTAGAAGACCGATGGCCACATTTATTTCCGCGCCCGCAAGCCGCCGGGTAAAATGTTCCACCTCTTCAAGAGGTCCCGGTGTATCAGCCACGAACATCACCATAGGTTCTCCGAATAAGATTACTTTTGACATAAGCGTTCCTATGGGTGTCTCCAACGATTCTTTAGCTTTTTATACAAGCCTGTTTGACTTATCATGGTAAAGAGTATGAGGAGTATCACGATGACCGAAATGGGGCGGGTTACGAAGGGTATAGGGCTGCCCTGAGATGCCTGAAGAGCCCGGCGAAAGTTAGAATCCGCCATGCCTCCCAGAATGAGCCCCAATACGATGGGCGCTGCGGGAATTTTCAATTTCATAAAAATAAAACCAATAATGCCGAATACAAACATAATAACCAGATCAGAATGATTGAGGTTAAGGGCAAAGGCTCCGATTATCGAAAGTACCGCCACAATAGGCATGAGGATAAAGAACGGGATCTTGAGGATTTTTGGCGCAATTTGACAGACTATCCAGCCGAAGAATCGCATAAAAAAGCTCGCCAAAAGAAGCAGCGCCGCCATGTAGGGAATAAAATCGGGGAACTCAAAGGTGAGCATAGGGCCGGGCCGTATACCGTGGAGCTGCAAGGCCCCCAGCAGCACCGCAGTGGGCGGCGATCCGGGAATGGCAAGACTCAGAAGCGGTATGAGGGCGCCGCCGATTGCGGCATTGTTGGCACATTCGGCAGCAATGATTCCTTCAAAGCTGCCCTTGCCGAACTCTTCCGGCTTTTTGGAGGACCGGCGTGCGGTGTCGTAAGAAAGCCAGGCGGCCACGTCCTCTCCGACACCGGGGACTGCGCCTACCCCGGTGCCGATTGCGCCAGAACGCAGAATGCCGCCTAAGTTGCCTTTTATTATATCCAATACGTTTACTTTTATTTTTTTTTCTTTTTCCAGATCCAATGAACTTGCACTAATGCCTTTTGAAAGATTATCAAAAATATTGGGCAGCCCAAAAAGGCCGATCATGGCCGGCACAAAGGCAATACCGTTGTAAAGGGGGATGATCCCGAAGGTAAAACGGGGTATGCTGAAAAGCTGTTCATAGCCGACCATTGCCAGGGCAAGGCCGAAGAAACCAGCGATCCAGCCTTTAAGGGCATCCCCGTCGGTAGTAAGGGTGCCGCAGATGGTGACGCCGAAAATAGCAAGGAGCGCGAATTCGTGGGAAGCGAACTTGAGGGCGATAGTCTGTAGGGCGGGGGTAAGAGCCGCGAGGCAGAGCATCCCGAACAGGGTGCCGATAAAGGATGCAATGGTGGTAATGGAAAGGACCTCCCTGCCGAATCCTTTTTTTGCCAAGGGATAGCCGTCCATCACCGTTGCCGCAGCGCTGCCGGTTCCAGGAATACCGATGAGTATTGCGGAGATTGAACCGCCGTAAATGCCGCCTACGTAAATGCCGATAAGGACGATCAATGCCATGTCTTGATTCATCGTATAGGTAAGGCCTGCCAAAAGGGCGATTCCCATGGTAGCCGAAAGTCCCGGTAATGCGCCGATAAGTATACCGCAAACGGTACTCAGGCTCAGGAGCAGAATATTCATTGGCGTCATAAGCTGGATGAGGGACTGAAAAAAAGCGATAAAAGTACCCATAAGAACTCCTCTATGCTACGGAAGCGGAATTTTCGCACCGTAGGTAAAACAAAATCCAATCACAGCCGACACAGCTGTGGAAATAAGCGCTATCTTCCATAGGGCAAATTTGCCTGTTCTGAAAAGAAACATCGTGGAAAAGAGATAAATAAATGTCGCCGCTTCATAGGGAAACTCAAAATCGCCGATGCGAATCCTCAGCAGCACAAAAATATACAATGCCAGAAGGCCAATGGCGGCAAGGAGCCGCAAAAAAATCTTGCTTTTAAGATACGCGATGATATTTTTTTTATCCTCCGCATTATAAGACAGCCCGCGCAAATTCTTTAAAAGATACACCAGGCAGAAAACACAGAGCAGGCTGCCTATAAATTTGGGGGAAAGGGCTGCCGATTCGTACCATTTGGCAGTTGAAATATCTTTGATACAGAAAGCCAATATCAGATAACTTATGGCAAAAATCAGCAAGCCAAGGGCGCCAAAGAAATTGATCTGTTTTTCTCTGCGGGTATTATCTTCCCGCCGGCTTTGTCCGTTATTTTCCCCGGTCATAAGGTCCCTCCTTTTTAATCCCGCTCTTTGTTACGGACGGGTAATATTGAATTTTGACGGTTCATTGGGCGCTTGACCTGCGTCATAGAGAGCCCAGGAATAAATTTTCTCCTGCTCTTTGGCAATCACCTGCGAATCTTCGCCGTACTGTCCCAGGGTGTTATAATTACGCGCCATAATGGCCTCTTTGATAGTCTTGCTCTGCATGGCCTGGATAAAGGCTTTCTGATAAGCATCGCGGATTTCTTGGGGACTGTCACCAGGCAGGGAAATGCCGATGCACTGTATGGGCTGAGGCAGATTGGCAAATTCGGGAACAAAATCAGTTATAGCCGGAATGGTGCCGACGCCTTCAATAGTAGCGCTTTCGTTCTCGATCATCGCAAGGGGAATAAGCCGTTTTGACTTAAGATAGTCGATCTGCTCCGCAAGGCCGGTGAGGACGACGTCAACTTCACCGGACATACATGCCGTCTGACTGGGGACACTGCCTTCGTAGTTCAGGTGATTGAATCGAACACCGGCCGCTTTTTCCAAAGTAACCGATTTAAGCGTCCAAACTCCACCCACAGCACCAGACCCCATGTTGATTGTTTTACCGGACCGTAAGGCGCTTAACACATCCTCTATGGTTTTGTACGAACTCTCAGGAGCCACGCTCAAAACAGCGGTCGTGTTGAGAATCGGCATAAGATCCCAGGCTGTAGGGGAATGATCGAAAACACCCAGCACACGCTGTGCAAATAACGCCTCGGAAAAGCCAAGAAGGGAAAGGCCGTTATGCGGCTGATTCCACACCGTATTTGCCGCTACCCCGCCAGAACCGCCAGGCTGATTGACGACTTGTACGCTTGATCCCCAGATTTCGGACAACGCCTGGGCCATGGCACGGTTGCAATAATCCACAGCTCCGCCTGCTGCCGAAAGACAGTAGATAGTGACGGCCCGATTAGGTTTCCATTCGCCGCTTGCCGCAGCGGACTCCGTTTTTTTGCTGCAGGACGCAGACAGCACCAGGGCTGCCGCCACTGCACACAGCAGTTTTTTGGTCAGAATTCTTTTCATATTTAACTCCTTGGTAATGTTATTTTTCCGGCTTCTGCCGGTTTATCCCCTATAATATGTAAAATACTATAAAAGCGCTTCGATAAAGTATTATATATCTGCTTTTATTTAGTTGTCAACGTTTTTTTTCAAAAAAATAAATGTTTTTCTCTCTTTGTTATACACTGTATATAGTATATATTATTTATATATTACACTATATATAGTGGCATTAAAAAACCCT
>JAIRLQ010000177.1 GCA_031259345.1 Treponema sp. | reverse complement strand
AAACGGGGTTAAGGCTGTTTCCGAAGGCTGCTGCGAGATGATTGGCAATTACCCTTTCAGCGCCACGTTCCGGGCCGTGGGAGACAACGGTACGCTCGACTACAAGCTCTCCGCGGGTTTCAACATCGAAAACCTTGGGGCCGCGGCCAATACCTTAACCTATTTTGAAAAGGACAAAAAACCAAAGACGGTAAACCCGAAAGCCCAGGATGGCTTTCAGGCTGAACTTGAAGCTTTTGCCAAAGCGGTGGAGAAGAACGAAAACGTTCCCATAAGTCCGGAGGAATCAACTTACGGTATACAAATTATAGAAGCTCTTCAACGTTCCCTCGAAAGCGGAAAAGTTGAAAAAATTAAATGATATTATGCCGCGGGGACTCATTCCGGCGGTATAACAATAACGGCGCGTAGCGCCGGGAATTTCAGAAATTTTCTATTGGAGGAAAATTGTATGAGGAAAATTGGTATCGTTTTATTTTGCGCGCTTCTGCTTTTGTCTGTAGTAGCCTGCAAGGGCAAGGACAAGGGGGAAGAAACCGCAGAGGTGAAGGATGCGTATACCTTTGGGTATATCGCCTACAACATGACCGACATTTGGAACGAGTATTCGGCGAGGGCCTTTGAATACGCCGCTTCCAAAGCGCCGAAAAAGGTCAACATCGTGATTCTGGATGCCAAGGGTAATCTTGAAGAATCCATCACGGCTATAGAATCGCTCATTCAGCAGGGTGTGGACGGGATTTCTATTTTCCCGATCTCCACTGAACAGGGTGCGCAGTTGGTAAAAATCGCCAACGAAGCGGGTATTCCTATTACCGTTGAAAATTTCATGATGGAACTGTCCGATCCCGGTAATTTTATTGCCACGATTGCCTGCGAATACGACGACATCGGTTATGCCGCCATTAAGTTCATCGCCGAAAACAAGCCCGGGGCAAAGATATTTTTCTGCGCCGGACAGCGGGGCGCGGGGGTGTATGAAAAGTATCAGGAAGGCGTTGACAGGGCCATGGCAGAGCTTGGAGACCAGGTCTCCATTATAGCCACTCTTAACGGGGATTGGCTTACTGAAAGCGCCTATAACCTTACCCTGGATCTTATCAACAGCGGAACGTCCTTTGATTACATTTTCGCAAATAACGGTATGATGGCCAAAGGCTGCTATCAGGCCCTCAAGGAGAGAGGGCTTGATATTCCTATCGTGTCTACAGGCGGATCGCCCGACGATTATCAGATGCTGGTTGACGGCATTGAATCGGCCAATATGACCGCCCCTGTATCCCTTCAGGGTGTTCAGACTTTCAAGAACCTTTACGACTTTGTGGTTGATGGGAAGAGTCCCGCCGAAAAGCGCAAAGCCCTGCCCATCATCCCCGTTTCGGGTGACAAACTCAATGAGTTTATCGCCTGGGATGATTACGAAGGCGCCTACAACTACGTTTACAGCAACTAAGTAGTGTACAATCAAGCCCGGGTAACCGGACTTGGTTGTACGGTAATTCGCCGCCGGCCTGCCGTACTTTGTACGACAGACAGGCCGGCGGAATTGCTGTATGGAAACGCCACTGTGAGTATGGATTACAGGAATGCAAGCCCCATCATTGAGATGGAGGATATTGTAAAGGATTTTACCGGCGTCCGGGCTCTGGACGGCATCTCCTTCGATGTCTATCCCGGCGAAGTACACGGTATTGTGGTAGAAAACGGGGCAGGTAAATCGACCCTGATGAAGATCCTCAGCGGCGCCCATGCCCCCACAACCGGGACCATCACCGTTGAAAAGACCAGTTACAATTCCCTCAACCCGTCTTTGGCCAGGATATTGGGCATTAACATAGTTTACCAGGAAAACGACCTTGCCTCGAGCATGAACGTATTTGAGAACGTCCATATAGGCGAAGAAAAAACAAGCTTTCCGGGTATCATGGATTTTAAGGCTATGAGGAACGCGGTTCTTTCCCAAATGAAGGATCTGGGCATTTCTCTTGATATAGAAAGAACGATAGAAAACCTTTCGGTAGCGGATCAGCAGTTTGTAAAAATACTCAAAGCCCTGAACGTTGAACCCAGAGTATTGATCATGGATGAACCCACATCGATGTTCAATGTCGAAGATGCCCACAAGGTTCTGGAATTGGTGAGGCGCATAAGCAGCAGGGGCATAGGGATCATCTATATTTCCCACTTCCTGAGCGAAATTGTACAGATCGCGGATCGTATTACCGTTATCCGGGACGGCCGGGCAGTGCATACCTACGATAATCCGAAAAGGGACACGCCTTTGGACGCCATTACCCGTGATATGGTTGGCCGTCCCGTGGAACTTTTTTTTGAGAAAGAAGCGGCTCCGATAGGGGACGTTGTCCTTGAAGTGCGGGATCTTAGGCTTAATAGGGACAGCCCAAAAGTCAGCTTTAGCCTGCGCAAGGGCGAGATACTCGGTTTTTCGGGCATGGTCGGATCCGGCCGTACCGAGTTGATGCGGGCCATTGCCGGGGCGGATCCCTACGCGGAAGGGCTTATCCTCGTTAACGGCAAAGAGGCCGGCATACATTCCCCGGTGGACAGCATACGGGAGGGAATCGCCTTTATTACCGAAGACCGCCAGCGCCTTGGCCTCATGCTCCACGCCAGCGTTACTGAGAATACCACCCTTGTAGGGCTTATTTCAAAAATCAAGGGGTTTTTTATCAACCCCAGGCGTCACGGCAGCCTGATACAGTACCTTGTCGACAACCTGCGGATAAAGACCCCGTCGCTGGAAAGTGAAGTTATTTATCTTTCCGGAGGGAACCAGCAGAAAGTTGTCCTGGCAAAGTGGCTTTATGCCGAACAGGAAATTTACATACTTGACGAACCGACCCGGGGCATAGACGCCAATGCGAAAACGGAATTTTACAAGCTTATGTCCCGGCTTACAAAGGATGGAAAAGCCATACTACTGGTTTCTTCTGATATGCCCGAGCTTATCAGTATGAGCGATCGGGTTTTGGTAGTCCGTTCAGGCGCCATAATCGACGAATTAACAGGAGCGGATATTAATGAGCATGAAATCGTTAAGCGTGCCTTGGGGGTAAACAATGATTAAGACAAACAATGCGGCTGTGCTTCGGAATCAGCATGTACTCCTTAGCCTTGTTATCGTGATCATCGGGGTAATTATTTCGATTATCAATTCCCGGTTTATAACAGCGGTCAATCTCATCTCTATTTTTCAGCAAATTTCCGTGCTGGGCATTCTTACCATGGCGATGAGCATACTTCTTATCTCGGGCGGGATAGATCTTTCAATAGGGAACAGCATGGTACTTGCGGGCATAATTATGGGTATACTTGCCAACAAAGGCGTACCCATTGCCGTAGCCGCTCTGGTAAGTATTGTCGCGGGAGGGCTCTGCGGCCTGGTTAACGGTCTTATTGTTTCCTACTCTCGTTGTATTCCCCTCATCATTACTCTGGGTACAGGACAAATTTTTTACGGCCTCTCCCTTACTTTTTCCGGCGGTCGTATTATCAGTTTTAACGGCGCCCTGGATTTTGTCGGAAAGACTAAAATATTTGGCGTTTTCCCGATCATGCTTTTCGCCCTCATCATTGTGATTGCTTTTACCTGGGTCATGATGAATTATACCAAGTACGGAAGGCGCATAGTTGCCATCGGCAGTAACGAACAAAACGCCTTTCTTTCGGGAATTAAAATTATGCCATACAAGATCAGCCTCTACACCATTGCGGGGCTTTTCTGCGGCGTTGCGGCGATTATTTTTTCTTCCCGCATTGATTCAATTACCGCCAATGCCGGCGGAGGTTATGAAACCCGTGCGCTTTCCGCCGCGATTATCGGGGGGGTTACTTTCGACGGCGGTAAAGGTACCGTCTCCGGCGCTTTTCTCGGCTGCCTGTTGATGGGGGTTATCAACAACGCCATGAATATCCTGAAAGTACCGAGCTATATTCAGACCATCATTACCGGGGCAATTATCGTCGCTGCCGTGGTCTTGAGCAATATCAACAATCTTAAGCGCAAATAGGAGGTAAAATGAAAGCCGCTTTCAGCCTTTTTTCCTTTCCCCGGGATGACAATCCCGCGGAACTTTTCGCGCTGATCAAAAAAGCCGGCTATGAAGGGGTCGAGCCGGCGCTAAGCGACACGGGATATCTTAACCTTTCCTCAAGCGACGACGATATACGCGCCCTTAAAAAGCTCGCGGAAAAGCACGGCCTTTCGATTCCCTCCGTGGGAGCCTGGAACCACTGGGACTATAACCTTGTTTCGGACAACGCGGACACCCGCGAAAAGGCCAGAAGCATCATTCGCTTCCAGCTTCACGCGGCGCGGCTTCTTGGAGCGGATACCATTCTGGTGGTCCCCGGTTATGTAAGCGCGGAAATTTCTTCGACACGGGAATTTGTCCGCTACGATACAGCCTATGAGAGGGCCCTTGACGCCTTCAGGGTTTTGAAAAATGACGCGGAACGGGAAGGGGTGAAGATCGGCATAGAAAATGTCTGGAACCGTTTTCTTCTGTCGCCCCTTGAAACAGCCCGTTTTGTAGACGAGGTAGGTTCCCCTTGTTTCGGCGTGTATTTTGACGTAGGTAATATCATCTATATAGGATATCCCGACCAGTGGATCGAAATCCTCGGCAAACGAATTTTCAAGATACACCTTTCCGACTACCGTTTCGGGCAGGCCGGTTTCGGAGCTTTTGTAGATCTTTTTGCCGGAGATGTCGATTTTAAGGCGGTGGTAAAGTCCCTTAAGGCAATTGGTTATGACGACTGGCTTACCACCGAAATGCTTCCCAATTACAAACAGTTTCCTCGGACCTCGATTTTTAGCAGCAAGGCCGCGATGGATACCATACTTGAAATGTGCAACTCTATTCTTTAGAGTATTGAATAAGACACAAGGAGTGTACCATGAAAAACAAAGCGATACTGAACCTCAACAGTTATCACGGATTTAGCGTAGACCAGGCCCTGGAGGGCGCGGCTGCGGCGGGTTTCCGATATGTGGAACTCTGCGCTGTTAAAGGCTGGACGGAAAATGTCATGCCTGACATGGACAAAACCGAACTTGGCAGAATCAAAAAGAAAATGGCAGATCTGGGCCTGGTTCCGGTGAGCCTGGGCGGTCACTGTAATCTGATGGACGCGCGGCGGCTTGACGATTTCAGGGCAAATATCAGCCTTGCCGCGGATCTTGGCTGCGAATATATTATCTCCTCTACCGGGGAAGCCCATTTCGGCAAGGACGAAGTTTTTGCCGACGATGTATTGGCGGAGAATATCAAGAGTCTCCTTCCGGATCTGGAAAAAGCGGGGCTTGTTCTTGGCCTTGAAGTTCACGGCGAATACGGAACCGGTTCTTCGCTGAGGAAAGTGGTGGAAAAGGTCGGTTCAAGCCGGGTAGGAGTGGCCTATGATACGGGGAACGTCATGTTCTACGGCGGAAAAAAATGCGATGAAGAAATCAAAAACTGCGCCGACATCGTAAAATACGTACATTTGAAAGACAAGATAGGCGGGCTCAAGGAATGGAATTTCCCCGCTGTGGGAAAAGGCGAACTCAAGCTTGACGTTTTTATGGATTACCTTGAAAGTTTCGGTTACACGGGGCCCTATTCGGTTGAAATAGAGTATACTGAAAGTTTTACCATGAATCCGAAAAAGGCCGGGGACATTGACATAGCCAACCAGGCCGCGAAGGATTCGTTTGCTTTCCTTGTATCCCGATCTTAGAAATTTGCGGGACTTACAGAAAAACGCGCCCAAGGCGCTGAAAGCCGGACGTCTTGCCGCCGCAATACTCCTCCTGGTTCTCCCGGCGCTGGGCATCCTCTTCTCCTGCGAAAGTTTGGATCGCTCTAAAAAGATGCTCGGCCTTCCCGATAAATTCGTTGTCTTTACCTTTGACGACGGTCCCAATCCTCAGGGAGATACCACCGCGCGGCTGCTGGACGTTCTGAAGAAGTACCAAATTCAGG
>JAIRLQ010000088.1 GCA_031259345.1 Treponema sp. | reverse complement strand
TCGCTCTTCCGGGGCGAGCGGTATGTTCCGTTTGGTTCCTATCATTGGTAATATCCTCCCACGAGCATACTGCCACTTCCTTCATTGCCTGTAAAGTTTTTGCTGTTACGAGGCGCTAGAATGAGAAAGTCAAAGATTTTTGGGATCATTGTTTTATTATTCTTGAATATGATAGAAGATAAAACATGGGCAATTAATCTAAAAGGAGCATTGAAATGGTACCAATACCGCCTTGCCGGGGGTAACGCCGTTTTCATTAAAACTGTCCACCGCGATATAGTAAGGCGCGCCTTTGTTGACCATGCTTAAATCCAGTTCCGCTTTCCCCTGTACCTGCCAACTGCTGTACAGTTTGTCAGAGGCGATCCCGTAACGAATATTGTAGCCGCCGGCATCCGGCGAAGGCTTCCACCGGAGCATGATATTAAGCCCGTCATCTGAGCGAACCGCGTCGAACCGCGCAACCGGTTCCGGCGCCGCGCCGCGCCCTTTGCCAAAAACCCGCAAACCGCTGATCGCCGGAATCCCGTTCATAGGCATTTCCATACGGCTGACTTTTACGTACCGCAATCTCACGCCCGGCTCCTTGCCGGAGGGTTCCATATAGATAAAATCGTGGGAGCAATCGGTTTCCGCGTTGTGGCTGTCCTTGAGGACAAACCAGTCCGTTCCGTTCTCCGAAGCTTCCAGCAGGAACCGTGTGCGCCGGGGCTTTACCAGGATCAGCCGCCCCTCCGTAATTCGTCCCCCCATACTCGTTTTGTGCATCGCGTTTTCCGCGTCCTCCGGCAGGGGATACTGATGATCCGCGAAATTTATCTGCACCGCTTCCGCTTCGTAGACCGCGCCCAGATCCAGGCAATACCACTCGTCCCCGGCCTGCTGCGCCGCCCACCAGGTTTTAATATTTTCATCAAGGCCTTTTTCCGGTTCAAAGCCGATCTGGAATGAGGATGCCGACGCTTTTTTGTTGTACGACAGGAGCATCATTTCAGGGGCGATCTTTTCCATATCGATATTGGCGCGTTTTCCTTCCGGCAGGGTAAAGGGATAGTCGGCAAAATGCTGATTGCAGTGCAGTACGCCGGCTTCGTCAAAACCGCAGGGAAAGAGGCCGATGCGCCGCTCGAAGTTTTCGTTCACACTGACGACCATGGTGGACACGTGCCACCAATTCCCGTACTTATCCTGAAAGGTGCTGCCGTGGCCTGCCCCCCTGATAAAGCCGCCGGGCTTTGAGGAAAAGGGATTGTGTTCCTGATACCGGAAGGGTCCCAGAGGTTTATCGCCCACATACACGCCGTTGCCGTATACGTTGTACTGGGTGCCGGGCGCCGCATATTGCAGATAATAGGCGCCCCGGTACTTTGTCATAAACGCGCCTTCGATATACGGCTTTGTCCCCGTATGTTGGCGGATCATCTTTTCCAGCCTGGTTTTTGGTTCATCAAGTTTGTTGTTTTCACCGCCCCGCTCCCAGCCGTGTCCGGCTTCGTTTTCGCCCAGGAGCGCCGTTTTCTCTCCCAGTGGCCGCGTAGTGGCGGGATCCATTTCAAGGCCCCACAGAGGCTCCCGGTTATCGCAGCCCCAATAAAAATACACCCTGCCGTCATCATCCTCGAAAACATTGGGGTCCCAAAAGGGGAAGGGCGAAGAAACCGGCTTGAAAGGCTCATGCAGCGGGTCCGCACTCATAAAAAATGTGCAGGGATTATCCCTGGCGGAGGCGCTGAATATAACCTTGCCGTTTACCTCGCGCACATCCGGGGCATAATCGTAAATTGGCAGTTCCGGCGTCTCGTGGAAATTCCAGGCGTATAGATCATCGGAGTGCCAAAAACCGCCGGACATGGAAGCGAAGAGGTAATAGCGGTCTTTATAGAGCAGCATGGTCGGGTCGGCGGCTTCCCGAAAGACCCCCTTCTCCTGGCCCAAGTAGTCCTTTTTAAGCTGATAGCGATATTCAAGGTTGAGTGGATTGCACATTACCTTTTTCATACATTGCCTCCAGGCATATTATTCTCTTTTTGCGCCGCCCCTTGGCAGAGGCGGCTAAACAAATATACTGTTTTAGACAGAGCCTGTCCCAAAACTAATTGACTGTGCGCTAACGCGCACGGTTTTGGGACAGGCTCTGCGGTTTTTCAGGCTTAAAGCCTTGCAAAACCGCAAATTTTAAGGTTGCATTCCCAAAACTGATGTTTTGGGAATGCCTCTATTTGCAAAGAATTAACGAAAAATAATTGAGCTTGTTCTAAACCCCATTGGGGGTTTAGAACAGGGCTTAGGAGAAAATTGTCAATTCGTTATAAGTCAAGCATTTACGGCTTTTGCAATTTTCTCTATGGGTAAAGAACTGTTCAAAAACTAAAATTTTGGAATAGCCTCAATTAACAATTTTAGTAAAAAAAATTCAAAAAAACTAGTTGACATTGCAACTAATTTATAATATACTCTAATAGTTGATCAAGAGAAAGAAAGATTAGGAGGTATTATATGAACTATTTAGTTACCGGAGGCACAGGATTCATCGGCTCATACATCGTTAGACGTCTGCTGGCCGAGGGACACACTGTTGTCGCTCACCACTCTCATTCATCTGAGACTTCGGCTCAACAGGTGCTGACGCCAGACGAGTTGTCCCGCACGAATGTCGTTCAAGGAGATGTGACCGACCTCGACCAGTTGATTCACGTATGCAAGGAGTATAAGGTGGAACGACTTATCCATATGGCGTCCATGCTTGCAGCCGAAACAACAGGAAAACCACCTCTCGCGGTGAAAGTCAATTGCGTCGGGACAACAAACATATTCGAGGCCGCCCGTCAGCTTAATATCCCACGCGTGGTCTGGGCCAGTTCCGTTGCGGTGTTCGGTGTCGCCGCAGACTACCCATACGAGGTTCTGCCCAATGACGCCCCGCACCATCCGAAGTCCATCTACGGGGCCTGTAAAGTACTCTGTGAATTCATGGCTAATCACTATTTCAGTGAGCATGGTGTTGACAGCATTGGCCTGCGTTTCCCCGTGGTTTACGGTCCCGGCCGGATACGCGGCGGCGGGATGTTTGCCAACGAAGTGATCAACAAGCCTGCAATTGGCGAGAAGGGTAATGTTACCTATTGTGACGAACCCATCAATTGGCTCTATCCGGATGATGCAGCCCGCTGCGCCGTTATCGCGTCTCAAGCGCCGCGCACTCAGACACGTGTATTCACAATGAGCGGCGATCTCCGCACATTGGATCAAGTAGCGGATATTACCCGGAGTCTGATTCCCGGCGCTGATATTACCGTTAATCCGAAAAAAACCGGGAAAACATTCAAGTTCGATGCATCTCAGCTCGAGCGGGAGTTGGGCTTCCGGCCAGAGTGGTCGATTGAGGCCGGGGTCAAAGAGACGATCAACTATCTCCGCAGAAAAGCGGGGTTACCGCTGGTTGGCTAAGTCGCTGCTGTCGGATGAAAGAGGGAGAGAATAAAGCTCTATGTCGCGGAGACATTGACGGGCAGGTTGTGGGTCTTCGAGATTCACGGGCAGGGCGATATAGAACAGACCCGGCTCGTGACGGGATTGCCCGGATATCAAATGTTTGATTCTCTCATTTTTTTGCTGATGATCGGAGGCCCTGAAATCCAGGGCCTCCCCATAGGTGGTTTCGGTACTATGGAGAAGAAATTATAAAGGAGGGATTCAGATGGCGGCTTTGGTGAATACCGTATTGGGTAAAGTCAGCGCTGACAGCCTGGGCAAAACACTGAGCCATGAGCATTTTGTCTATGGTTCCCCAGGATTTGAAGGCGACTGTACGCTGGGAAGATTCAACTGGGATAAGGCTTTAGCCGGCGGCTTGGAGACTGCGGAGAAACTGAAAAAGTGCGGCGTAAAAACGGTTATAGACGCTACTACTAATGATAATGGGCGCAATCCGCTGCTCTACAAAGAAATCTCAGAAAAATCCGGTTTACAGATCATTTGTACCACCGGTTACTATTTTGAAGGCGGCGGCTCGCCGCCCTATTTTCGGCGATGGCTTCGTTCAGGCGGCGGTGAAGAAGCAATTTATGAAATGTTCATGACAGAAATTTCAGACGGTATCGCCGGTACCGGTATAAAACCCGGCGTTATCAAGGTGGCGAGCAGCAAAGACGTCATAACAGATTATGAAACAGCTTTTTTTAAAGCTGCAGCGAAGGTTCAAAGAGAAACGGATATTCCCATTATAACCCATACCCAAAATGGAACAATGGGTGTTGAGCAAGCGAAATTGCTGCTTTCCGAAGGCGCCAATCCTAC
>JAIRLQ010000044.1 GCA_031259345.1 Treponema sp. | reverse complement strand
TATGGGGGGCGCCTCTTATTCCAGAAAACAGATTCAGGAACTGGAGGCCCACGCGAAGATCTACCGGGCGAAGGGGCTTGCCTGGATGAAGGTGGGCGGCAGCGGAGACGCGCCTGTTTTGGAAGGCGGGGTTTCCAAATTCTTCGCGGAACAGGCGGGGCGGATATGCGGCGATTTGGGCGCCAGGCCCGGAGACCTTATACTTATCGTGGCGGACCCAAAAAGAAAAACCGCCAACACCGCCCTGGGAGCGGTACGTTCCAAGCTGGGCAAAGACCTTAAGCTTGCGGAAAGCATCGATGGTAAAACCGATGGCCTTGCCGGCGGTAAAAGGCGTTTTGAGTTTGTCTGGATAGTTGATTTTCCTTTATTCGAATTTAACGAAGACGAGAACCGCTGGGAGGCGGCCCATCATATGTTCAGTTACCCGCAGGAACAGTACCACGACACTTTGGAGAAGGACCCCGGCGCGGTAAAGGGCGACCTCTACGATCTGGTACTTAACGGCTATGAGCTTGCCTCCGGTTCCATTCGTATCCACAACCCGGAACTGCAAAACCGTATCTTCGGTATTGTCGGCATTCCCCCGGAGGAGGCCCGTACCAAGTTCGGTTTCCTCACCGAGGCGTTCAAATACGGCGCCCCTCCCCACGGCGGTATCGCGCCGGGTTTTGACCGGCTCGTGATGCTCATGGCCGGGGAAACTTCGATAAAGGAAGTGATCGCCTTTCCGAAAGATTCCTTCGCAAAGAGTCCCATGGATGATTGTCCCGGAGAAGTTGACGCAAAACAGCTTAAAGAGCTGCACCTGTCTGTTGTCTACCCTGAACATAAAACATGAAAGAATTAGCAGAACTGTTTTTTATTTTTGTCCGCATAGGCGCCCTTACCTACGGGGGCGGATACGCCATCCTTCCGGTAATAGAAAAAGAACTTATCGCCAAAAAAAAGTGGGTCACCATGGAAGAAGTGATGGACTACTATACCATCGGCCAGGTGACTCCCGGCGTGATTGCCGTTAATACCGCTACTTTTATCGGCTTTAAGCGGAAGGGCATTTTGGGAGGCGTTATCGCCACAATGGGCCTGATATTCCCCTCTCTTGTCCTGATAAGCTTTGTGGCGGTTTTTCTTGCCAACTACGCGGAGATCCCGGTGGTACGCCGCGCCTTTGGGGGAATAAGGGTGGCGGTCGGCGCCCTGATCGCGGATACGGTACTCAAGATGCTGAAAGGCATTTTCAAAGACTTCAAAGCCCCGGTGATTTTTGTGATTGTCCTTGGACTGTCCGCCGTACTGAGCGCTTCTCCGGTACTGCTTGTGGCGGCCGCCGGCGCGGCGGGGTTTCTGCTCTACCGGCCTAAAAAAGACGGGGAAAAGACACCGTGACGCTGCTTATTCTCTTTGCGGAATTTTTCAAGATAGGCCTCTTTGCCATAGGCGGCGGGCTTGCCACCCTGCCTTTTATCTACAAGCTGGCCGGTACCGCCCCCTGGCTTGATGTATACGCAATCCCCGACATGCTGGCGGTAGCCCAGTCCTCGCCCGGAGCTGTGGGGGTAAATTTGGCGATCTATACCGGCTACCACGCCGCCGGCATTCCCGGCTGTGTGACGGCCGCCCTGGGGCTCGTTACCCCCTCGATCATCATCATCTGCATCGTGGCGGGGATGCTGCAGGCGTTCAAGGAAAACAAAAACGTCCAGGCGGTTTTCACAGGACTCCGTCCGGCGGCGGCGGGCCTGCTCTGCGCGGCCTGTATTCCTGTACTAAAAATATCACTGTGGAACAGCGACGCCGTTCTCTGGTACGAACATCTACGTATCGGGCAGTGCGCGCTTTTTGTAGTGCTTTTTATACTGATCCGTAAATTCAGGGCGCATCCGGTAGTTTACATCGCCGCCGCGGGAATACTGGGCGTTATTTTTAAGTTTTAGCCCCTAATGAACAATGACGATTCCGGCCTATTCAAAAAATATACCGCTGTAATAGACAGTTTTGCTGTCTTCGCCTCTTGCCTTGATAAGGGAACCGGGTATCAGTTTACCCTGCCGGCCTTCCAGAAGCCCGCTTTCCAAAAGGGACGCCGCCGAAGGACTCCCGCAGGAATTGATTTCTCCCCGTTCCACCGCTCGCAGAAAATCCTTTGACCTCTTTTCAGTCAACATCCTGACACACGCCTCTGCCCTGGAAAGGGCCATCTTTTCATCGTTGTATCTTTTACCATCGGAATTACCGCCGGGGTCTTTGTCGCTCGGGTTGTTGCGGTAAGTGTCACTATATATCGATACATTAGTCGAAACTACAAACAGGGTTGAATCGAGCCGGGATTCAAAGACGAGTTTTAGGGCCTGGGCTAAACCCCAAATCAGGGCAAGACAGGAAGCGCCCGGTTTTGCGCCCATAAGCACCGGCACTATTGACGCGCCGGGAAAACAGTATTTAACAAAGGGAAGTTGTACCTCGATGGTATGTTC
The DNA here is from genome assembly GCA_031259345.1 of Treponema sp. Lineage (GTDB taxonomy): Bacteria > Spirochaetota > Spirochaetia > Treponematales > Breznakiellaceae > JAIRLQ01. Next base: position 5,615 of record JAIRLQ010000044.1, on the reverse strand, counting down.
CCCAAGATGGGGAATATCGTTTATTACAAAAGAAGTGCTGCACGAGGCGAGTTCCAAACCAAGCGCCAAATTGACCGGAAGTTCCCCAAGGGGCGTTTCAAAGTAGTCCGATTCCGAAAGGAAAAGCCCCGTTATGCCGGATTCGCTAATACCCCCCAACAGAACTACCGTTTGTACTGCCGTTTCTGAAAAATTGTCCTTTGTCCTTCCCGCCGCGGCGCCAAACGCCGCCCCCGCAATTGTCCCGGATATATCCCATGCCCCATGGGGTGAGATAATCGCCTGGGCGTTTCCCCCCATACCGTTTTTCAAACCAAAGGATTCCAGCCGTTTTTCAATCGCAATTCCGTTATCAGGGTAGAATAACCCGGCGCCTATAGGGGATCTGCCCCTACCGCCGCCCGGAAACCCTTTTTCGTACATACCATAATTTTAAGCTTCCGCTTAAGCCTATGCAAGTTTTTCTGATTTTTTGACCTATTTTACGGAAAAATCCATTATTTGGGCAGTTAGTACAGAAGGCGCCCTTTACGATAAAAAATTATCGAAATCCGGAACAACGGTATATTCAGCAGGCCGAATGCCGGGTTTATATTGGGCGCATGGCGCAAGACGCCGCAAACCGGTCATTGCCTGGTAGCAAATACATATTCATCAATCAGATCTGTTATTCTGGAAATTATCAGCGAACGGGGATCTTTAGCAATTTCGCCTGTCCGTACCTTGTACGCCTGTATAGGCATATACTGGGACAAAACCGTTATGGGAATATCAATATTTGTCAGGTTTGTCATGAGTTTATTAAATGCGTTGATTACCTCCCTGTTCGGCAGATAATACCGGGATCGATCAGAATAACTATACTTGCGTTTTAGATATTGATCTTCAGAATTGCCGGAATAATACCCCTTCCAGTTTTCCGGTTTGTCCAGCATAACCGCTTCCAGAACATCGGGATAGTTAGAGAGATCATTCCGGGTTTTCCCAAGAAGTTCCTTTTCAATTGCCGCAAGGGCAAAAACCGCTTCCCGCTGGTAGAACGTCAATCCCGGGCCTACTTTCAGAATACAGATTCCATCATGTACCATGTTTTTAAGACATTGCGGAGTCTGATAATCGGTTGAGTGTCCTTCAAAAATAATATGTTCATACTTTTGTATACCGTTGGTCAGTTGTTTTGCCTTTTCTTGATCGTACAGAAAAAGGCCGGTATCGCTGAATTCAACCCCCGGTTGTACTACTACTCCGACTACATTATCCCAGATTGCATCCAGGCCATTTGCCTGAAAAGCCGATTTAAAGGCGATAATGGCCGCATCCAGATCTTCAGGCTTGGTTATCGAAAATTCCCCGGATACTTCCCGAGAACCGCCGGGGGTAGGAACTTCACTGCCGATGACAAAAACGGGCATTTCAGCATCCGGAGAATACGATTTCAGCTTTTGAAAACCTTCATTGGCCGCCTTTGCAAGGAGCGCGGCGCGATCGGCGATTACTTGATCTGACAGTCTAAGCGCCCTGTCATCATCCCCAAGATACATGCTCGTATCAATGTGAATCTTTGTAAAGCCCGCAGCCGCATACTCGTACACCAGTACTTCGGCTTTTGACATGGCAGAAGCTTCCGGTTCCGTTTTGAAGGGCTGGGGTCCCAGATGATCCCCTCCAAGAATAACCCGATCCTCAGGTAAGGCGACTTTTTTTGCAATATCCAAAACGAAAGAGAAATAATCCGCCGGGCGCATACCTGTATAACCACCAAACTGATTGACCTGATTTGAGGTTGCTTCTATCAATACGGGAAGATTATTTCTTTTTGAAGACAGCATTGCCGCCTCAATACACAGCGAACCGGCAGTACATGCGGACATAATGCCGTAAATCCTGTTGCGATGCCAGTCTTCCGCCATCTTTTTCAGATAATGCATGACTTTATCCCTCTATTATTAGTGAAACACTTTTATGTCGTAAGCACCAGGATTTTTCCCTTTACTTCCTGAGGGTTTTTGAATAATTCAAACGCCTGATCGATATGCTCCAGCGTAAATGTCTTGTGGATCAAACTCCGATCAAAGTGCAGCCGGCCATCGGAAAAATACTCGGCAGTTAAAGTCCATTCCCTGCCCGGAAAAGGAGCGGAATAACTCATCCATGTTCCGGTTACCAATAATTCCTTTCGGTTAAGATTTTCCCAGATTTTTTGGGTAAAGGTAAGGGGACTGTGCGGGGTCCCAATAAAGGTCACTCGTGCCTTATTGGAGGCTATCTCGTATGCCAACAGTTGGGTTACGCTGACTCCTGCCGTTTCAAAGACAAAATCAAAACCCCTGTTATGGGTATAGTCCATAACAGCCTCCCGAAAATGCCCCTCGCCTGTGTTTATGGTTTGGTCAACGCCGAATTTCCCGGCTAAAGCCAGGCGTTCTTCGTTTATATCAAAGACACATACACTGCGGGCTCCGAACAGTTTTGCCCAAAGAGCCGTAAATAACCCGATCGTACCGCCGCCCAGTATGGCGGTGAGTCCTCCTCCTGTGTAACCGCTATTCAGAATGCCATGCAGCGCTACGGTGGAAGGTTCAAAAAACGCGCCCTGTTCAAAGGAAACAGTATCATTAAAACGGATAGCGTTCTTTTCCGGAATGCATACATACTGGGCAAAGGCGCCTTGTTCCCGGGATCCGATAAAACTATAATGTTTACAGAGGGCGTAATGTCCGGACATACAGTCATCACATTTCATGCAGGGTATTAAAGGCGCCCCCGCTACCCGGTCACCGGGCCGCAGAGTCGTAACTCCCGATCCCGCTTCTTTAACGATCCCCGAAAATTCATGGCCGATTACAATGGGATAATACCGTGCTTCATCCCCCAGTACCCGGGGCACATCGGAACCGCAAATTCCGCAAGCCTTTACTTCGATTAAAACCTTGCCCGCGGTCACTTCGGGGGTTTTCCATTCACCGCAGGCGATCTTTCCCTTTTCGGTGACAATGCCAGCTTTCATACTCGTCCTTATGCAAGAGGTATTTTTTTAGCAGTTTTATACATAGTGATTATATTTTCAACAGGAATATCCGCCTGGACATTGTGATTCTCCGAGGGCGCTTCAATCTTGCGGTTGATAGCCGCCAATACCCGTTCTTTCGAAGTCATAACAACATCTCCTTTGAATTAAACCGTAACAAAATGAAATAAAAAGTTACGTTTTATTTCATATACAAATATATAAACATTTCGAGGGTTATAATACCACAAACAAGGGAAATATGCAATGAATTTTTCATGATTCTTTTATAAACAGGCAGTTTTTTTTAAGATTTTTGTTGCAAATCTCCAAAACCTGGTATATTATTTTCTAAGTCGGATCAGATCAAGTAAACAAACCAAATAGTTTCGTTTGCTTTCATTTGATTTATAATTTAAGGTGGTCGCGGGCCTACGGTTCAAGTCACTAAAGGCGATCTGTATGGGATATTTACTTGGTTTTGATTTGGGAACTTCAAGCTGCAAGACGGTTATTGTTGATGAGGCGTTACGGATTGTCGCGTCCGTCAGCCATGAATATCAGACAATCATCAAACCCAATGGCGGGGCAGAGCAGCCTGCGGAACAATGGTGGAAAAGTTTTTGTATTTCCGTAGAGGAATGCATACGGAATGCCGGAATTACTTCTTCGCAAATTGAAGCGGTGGGCATCGATACTATGGGAAGCGTGGTGCTGCCCCTGGATAAATCCGGAAAGCCCCTGCGAAACGGATTCCTCTGGATGGACAGGCGATCCGGGCTCCAGTCGGAAGCGGTGGATCGTATTGCCGGACAGAAGCTTTTCGCCATTACGGGCAACCGGGCCGATCCGTCGGATATTGCTCCAAAGGTTTTGTGGATAAAAGAAAATGAACCGGACATTTACCGGCAGACATGGAAGTTTCTCCATGCAAATGGTTATCTTGTTTATATGCTGACCGGAATAAGTTCCCAGGATGATACGGAAAACGGACTTTCCCTTTTGGCGGACATCAAGAAAGGCGAATGGTCCGATGAGCTGATACGGGACTTTGGGATTGACCGGGATAAATTGCCGGATATTTATAAAAGCCTGGATATTGTCGGCAAAGTGACGCAGGAGGCATCCGCCGCTTCCGGCCTTACCGAGGGTACACCGGTTATTGCCGGGGCTATGGATGTTATTGCCTCCGCGGTTGGGACCGGCGCCATCCATGAGGGAGATGTGTATATTGCCGGCGGAACGGTTATTGCTCTGGGATTGGTCAGGGATCAGCCCATTGCGCATCCGCTGCTGCATTTGCACAACCATATCCGGCCCAAGGGTTTTTTAAGTGTAGCTGCCGTCGATTTCGGCGGGGGTACCATGAAATGGTTCCGGAATGTGACGGGAGCCAAAGATTATAAAAAGATCGACGAGATGGCCGCCAAATCGCCGCCAGGTAATGACGGCCTTATCTTCCTGCCTTATATGGTCGGACAGCGCAGCCCCCTGTACAATGACAACATGAGCGGTATTGTATTTGGCCTTAAGCCGTCACATGATTTTACCCATTTATCCAGAATGATTATGGAAGGAACGGCCTATGCCATGCGTAACGTGATGGACTATTTTCGCGGTTCCGGAACAGTCCCGGTTAATGCTATTATGACCGGCGGGGTTTCCAATTCCTCGATCTGGCCCCAAATTGTGGCGGACGTTCTTGAAATGCCCATAGAAGTTCCCGAACATCAGGATGTTGCCTGTATTGGAATCGCCGCCTCGGCAGGCGTTGCGGTAGGCATATTCAAAAACCTGGAAGACGCGCTGGCCGGGAAGCTTTCAATAAAGAAATATATGCCCGCCGGTGATAATAGCGCCATTTATCGCAGGGGATTTGACTTATTTAAAGATATTCTGGAAAAAAGTTTACCTCTTTATGATAACGCAAAGGGAGTTTAGGAATGACGTCAAGAGAACGGGTTTTACCGGCGTTGGAACACCAGGAAGCCGATAGGGTTCCCATAGATATCGGTTCTACGGCAAACAATTTTACCAAGGGATTGTTTAACCAATTGATTAAATATTTTGACATAAAGACGAAAAATCTCGTTCCCCGACCTGACGAAAGCGCCCCTTTTTATAATGACGACTTGTATGAAGTGTTAGGGGGAGATTTCCGGCATGTGTTTTTGTATCCCCCTTCGACAATGGATTTCAGTGCATGCCCCGACGGAATCACCGTAAGCGAATGGGGTATCGCCAAAAAAGAAGTTAATGGCCTTAGACAGCAGGTCGGCTTTCCTTTAAAAGACGCTGAGACGTGTGATGATATTTTGCATCATCCCTGGCCGGATCCGGACGATGACGCGCGATATGCAGGCTTGAGGGAACGGGCCAAGTATCTCTATGAGCATACAGATTTTGCCGTTGCCGCCCGGGCACCTTTTCACGGGATTTTTGAACTAGCCTGGGAAACCCGGGGTATGGAAAATTTCTTTACAGATCTTGCCTCAGAAGATGAAAAGGCGGAGTGTATTCTTGATATTATCACGGATTTTCAAATAAAAGTATATACCAATTACATGAGGGAATGTGGTGAATATGTGCATGTCGTGCAAACTGCGGA
>JAIRLQ010000556.1 GCA_031259345.1 Treponema sp. | reverse complement strand
TAAATACCGTCAAATTAGCGGAATTTTGAAGAAATTTAACCAATGAGGGCACGGAGTTACACAGGGAAAGCGGGAGAAAACCGGATTTATAGCCAAAACTCCGTGAAACTCCGTGTATCTCCGTGGTGCGTGGTTATAATTCTTAAAATTCAGTAACTTTTCGAAGATTGAAAGTGAACGCCGAAGCCCTGTCATTATCCCAGGATAAACGCATAAAAATTACAAAAGTCAGGTATTCTATCAAAAAGTCCGTGTTTTCCGCGTGGTCGAACCAAAGGTTCGTCGAACCCTCGGTTCGTTGTGGTTAAATTCTTTTGCTATGCGTTTATCCTGAACGCGAGCACTTTACATTCTTCTTTAAACTTAATATATTCAATGATTATGATATTCCCCTTGCAAGAATTAATTGAATATACTGGCAATATGTACGGGATAACCGCCGCCGCCTCGCGGAGGTCATTCCAGCTTTCCATGTTGAAAGATGAAGAAATCGATGAGAATGACGGAAAGGTGGTGTCCCTGGCGGCCCGTCAAATATTTACCGAAGAGGCCGAATTCCGTATTGAGGGATGATCCGCCGAGGAGCCTCCCCCGCGATGCAGATTCAAAGCAGGACCGCGCCGCGTTACACCCATATATCCCGGCAAGACCCGTCTCTCGCAGGCGGCGGGGGGCGGGAATTGATTAAAACATGAATGATCCTATCCCTGTTCTTCTGCTTTTCGGCCCCACCGCGTCGGGCAAGACCGCCGTTTTGGAAAGGCTTTCGTCGCGCGCCGGCTTTCTTCCCCCGGTAGAGGTAGTTTCCGCCGATTCCATGCAGGTTTACCGGGGTATGGACATAGGGACCGCGAAACCCTCCCCGGAACTTCTCGCCGCTCTTCCCCATCACCTCATCGACATCCGCGATCCGGCCGAACAGTTCAACGCCGGGGAATTTGTCCGCCTGGCCGATGAAGCCGTCCGGGACATAGCCCGCCGGGGGAAATTCCCGGTGGTGTCCGGCGGTACGGGTTTTTACCTTGCCAACTTCGTTCTGGGGCTTCCCCCGGCTCCCCCGTCCGATGCCGCGGTACGGCTGGCCCTTAAAGCGGAACTGCGGGAAAGGGGCGCCGCGTCACTCCGGGCGGAACTTGCCGCCTGCGATCCGGTAAGCGCCGCCCGTATCCACGAAAACGACGAGTACCGCCTGCTGCGGGCGCTGGAAGTGCGGCGGCTTTCCGGCCGCCCCCTGAGCGATTTTCCCCGGCCGTCCCCGGAGGGAGGGGCGGCGTTCCGGCGGGAGTACCGCTTCCTCCTCATCGGCCTTACCCGGCCCCGGGAAGAACTCTACCGGCTTATTGACGAGCGCTGCGCCCGGATGTTCCGGAACGGGCTTCCCGGCGAAGTACGCCGTCTCTTTGAGGCGGGTTACCGTCCGGAAGATCCGGGGATGAAGGCCATAGGCTACCGGGAATTTTTTGTAAAAGCCGGTGAAGGGGCCGGGACGCAGGCGGATCCGGCACAGCCTTCCCCGGGAAACAGGGGCGGATGGCGCCTTGCCTCCGATCTTGCGGCGGTAGAAGCGCTGGCAGCCCGGAACAGCCGCCGCTACGCCAAACGGCAGCTCACCTACTTCGCCTCCCTTCCCGGCGTACACTGGATCAACGCCGGGGAAAACGCCGCGTCCCAAATACGGGCGGAACTGGCGCGTTTTCTCGCGGAAGATTCGTAAAACCTCGGGCCACACGGAAAAGGGCGAATTTCCCGGTATTTGGACATTGTCCCTTCAGCTGTTACTTTGCAAAGGAAACGAGTATGTCAATAAATCTGTCAAAGGTCTTTGCCTCTAAAATAACCTTTAGGTTGTGTTCATCCGATATGATTTCGGTAATGAAATCGAATATATCCTTGAAAAACAGCCGATCGCGGGTATTGATGGCCAGCAGAAACACAATATTTACCCTGGTATTGTTCCAGGCAATACCGTGCGGATGGAGGGATACTCCGACAACGGAGCTAAGGGCGCACATCTCAAGCGGATGGGGCATGGCAATGTTGGTATAGGCACTGGAGCTCACTTTTTCACGCTGAAACAATTTTTCCCCGAAGTCCGTGTCCACGTATCCGCACTTCACCAGATCGCCGGCCATAACGGTTATAGCATCATTCTGATCCCTGAAACCAGGGTTGGCATAAAACAGTTCCTCGTGAAATATCTGCTTGAGTCTTGCCTCCATCTTCGCCTTAATACGCATTTTAAGAATATCCGCTATCTTGCCGTATACGGCCAAAATATCCCGGTTGTTCAGATGTCTCGAAACGTGTATAAAAGATGTGCCTGGAAAACCCGCAAGCGGGATCGTTGAAATTATCAGGTCATAGTCGGAATAATTCTCCAATTCGTCTTCCAGAGATACGATTCCGGTAATATGCAGATTGTCTTCGAATGTCTGGGAAATTTTTTCAACAAGTTCCATGGAACTATAAAAATACTGGGGATTGAGCAGTACGGCCCTCACTTTGTTTTTCATGTTGTTGTTTTCTTCTATCAGCACACCCAGGTGTAGCGCAATATATGATATCTCATCTTCGCTTAAAACATGGCCGGTCTCCCCTGCAATGATACTGGCTATGTATACCGAAACATCATAAATAAACGGATACATATTTTTAATCACGGAGGCTTGAGGATTACGCAGCCGGATCTTATTTTCCAGACGTATCAACAGGTTTCTTACGTGCAGGGTAAAACGTACCGTAAAGTCAGGGTCTGTAAGCGTGATGTTAAACAATTCTCCGGTTTTCCGCTGAATCGTCTTTACAAGACGCATAACCTCTTCGCCAACGGCTTCCTCAATATCCCCGGCCCGTATTTTGTCCACAGAATCCTTGATAACGCTTGCCATGACGAGCAGGGAAAAATCGTGTGTTTCCCATTGGGTAAATTCCATATCAAACTTCTCATGAAGCCCCTCGGCTATATCCGTCATAATGGCCCGAATATGGGCGTTCACAAATGTTCCCGGTTTTTCTTTTCCCCCGTCAATTTCTACCCCGCAAAGTCCGTGTCTTTCCATTGTTATAGCGATATGCAGGATCAGGTTCATTATTGAAAAATCATCCATGAAATAACGGTGCTTTCGCAGGCAGGAGAATACAATTTTCCGTAGCTCCGCGAGATCGTAATGAGGCAGATAGTCCTGTATAATCCTGATGCTTAAAAAAGATTCGCGGGCATCCTCGTATATGAGTTTGCTTATCATCTTCTTTTTGTTGGCTTCCGGTCCTGTGATACTCGCCAGATTGTTTCTGGTTTTCAGGGACAGCTCATATTCGGCAAGTTCGCCGTTCAGTCTGGAAAGTTCTTTTATCAATGTAACCGGAGAAACGGCCAATTCATCCGCAAATATATCCAGGTCGTACTGTTCCTGCTCAAGGAGCAGTTTTTGCAGGATGTATTTTTTTCGATCCTCGACGCCCTGCTGCCTCAGAACGCCGGATTTTGCCGTCTGTAGAATCCCCGCGAGCCGTTTTTTGTCCTCAACAAAAAAGCCTTTACGGGAAGAAACAACGAGCCCGGGATATACGGTGTTGATATCGCCTATGTAACTTTTAACGCTGCGAACGGATATACCCAAAAGAGAAGATATGGAGAAAGAGGTAAGCCAGCCGTCCTGGGTGATCAGCAGCTTCAATATTATCTTTTCTTTTTCATTCACGATCGATACCAATCTATACGATACCAATTTAGCATATAGAAACAAAATTGACTACACCTTGCACCGTAAAAGTGCAAAAGTCAGTATATACATTTTCCGAAACCCGGAAAATAATTCTAACATAGTTGTAACCCATGTTACAACAGTGACCAGCGAAAAAAGGATGTACACAGTGGACATAATTGAAGAGTGCATGAAAATGACGTCTTTTGGCGGACAGGCAAAAAGCCTGGCGTTGCAGGCGATCGGGCTGGCGCGTACAGGTGATTTAGCCGGGGCGGACAAGACAATGGCCGAAGCCGGAGAATTTCTGGGCAAGAGTCACGAAGCGCATACCGATCTCATCAGTGCCGAAGCGGAAAACAACGGCGTCAAAATAGAGGTGACTCTGTTCATGATGCACGCCGCGGATCATCTTAGCGCCGCGGATACGGTGTATTTGCTGGCGGAAGAAATTATTCATCTATACAGAAAAAGGAGGGAATAACCTTGTACAAAATTGCCCTGATTTGCGAACACGGCGCCAGTACCGGCCTCTGCGTTCAGAAAATGATCACGGCGGCAAAAACAATGGGTGTGGAGGCGGAAATCGCCTCCTATTCCGTTACTCAAACGGACGATCTGGTAAACGAAGTGGACGTGCTTTTGATAGGCCCGCAGCTTTCGTACAGGATGGAAGCTCTTAAAAGCTCTTACCCGGAGCGGGCCAACAAATTTGCCGCCATTAACCCTATGGATTTCGGCATGATGGACGGCGCCAAAATTCTGAAAGACGCCGTGGCCCTGGCCGGCAAAAACAAGTAATCAATTTTATAGAACAAGGAGATTTTTATGGAGAAATTTATCGCTTCCCTTCAAAAGGCCCTGATGCCCATGGCAGACAAAATATCGGGCAACAAATTAATGGGGGCGCTGGGCCGCACCTTCCAGTTGCTCCTGCCCGTCATCATGATCGGTTCCTTCGCCTGCCTGGGCGCCTTCCTGGACATCCCCGCCTGGCAGGGTTTCGTTACCTCCACGGGGTTGCAGTTTGTACTGATGACCATACAGTCACTCACCCTCAGCATCATAGCTCTGTATGTGGTCATCATCCTGGCTTATCTATACGGCCAGCAGCTTGAACTGAACCCCATGTCCTCTTCAATCATTTCCCTCATGGCCTTTTTGCTGCTCACTCCCCACGAACTCTACACCAGCATTCCCACGCAATGGCTTGGTTATCCGGGCCTGTTCGGCGCGATCCTTGTTGCATGGTCTGTCCCCCGGTTTATCAGGCTGCTGATAAAAAAACGAATCTACATACGCATGCCAAAAGGCGTGCCGCCGATAGTGGAAGACTCTTTCACCTCCATCGTTCCCGCGCTGTTTGTCACGATCATCGCCGTGATCGTCTCATGGCTTCTTACTCTGACGCCTTTTGAGAATTTTCACAATATTATCTATACCATCATCCAGACCCCCCTGAAAGGCCTCGGCCTGTCGTTGCCGGGCTATCTTTTAATGCAGATCCTTGCCACCCTGGTTATGTTCTGCGGCATACACGGTAACACCATATTTGCGATTTATATACCGTTAACAATGGCCGCAAGCGCCGAAAATCTTGCCGCACTGGCCGCGGGCCAGCCGCTGCCCAATATCATCACCGGTTCCTTCTCGGTACTGTGCCAGCCGGGCGGCATAGGCGGTACTTTTGGACTGGCCTTTATGCTTGCCTTTATAGCAAAGTCAAAACGCCTGCGTACCCTCGGCCGCATCTCGGTGGTACCGGCGATTTTCGGCATAAACGAGCCCCTCATCTTCGGTATCC